>WLCR01000002.1 GCA_009705235.1 Actinomycetota bacterium
TCTGGTTTTGAAGTCACAACACATGGTGGTCGACAAAGCGCTGGGATGGATGCATTAGCGTGGGTTGAAAAAGCGTGCGCACTTGGTGTCGGCGAGATTCTTCTCAACTCGATGGACGCTGACGGAACGCGCGCCGGATATGACATTGGAATGATTACTGCAGTTCGCGCGGTTTCAAAAGTTCCGTTGATTGCAAGTGGGGGAGCCGGAAGCCTTGAAGACTTTTCTGCTGCCCTTGATGCAGGGGCAGACGCGTTGCTAGCTGCAAGTGTCTTTCACTTTGGTATTCACCGTATAGGCGATGTGAAGTCATACCTGGGTAAGCACAATTATCCGGTGCGCACGATGGCCACTCGTTAAGGCAGAATAAGCACATGGCGATAATTGATCCTCAGGTAGAAGCGTTACTCAAGGATCCCGCCGCATTGATTCCAGCGATTGTTCAGGACGTTTCAAACAATGAAGTACTGATGCTTGCTTATATGAATGCACAATCATTGGCTTTAACCCTTTCAACAGGTAAAGCAACATTTTGGAGTCGCAGTCGCAACGAGCTGTGGGTCAAAGGCGCAACATCTGGTCACTTTCAAGAAGTTCACTCTGTTTCTTTAGATTGTGATGGGGATGCACTTTTATTGAAGGTGACACAAACAGGAGTTGCATGCCATACGGGAGATCGCACCTGTTTTCACACCCCATTAGAGCTAGGTTGATCGATGAACCTAGAAGAGTTTCGCGCTTATGCAAAGGTCTCAAATGTAATCCCGGTTTCCAGACGTTTACTTGCAGATGGTGAAACACCACTCGGGGTATATCGAAAATTAGCAAAGAGCGCAGACAACACATTTCTACTTGAATCAGCAGAACATGGTGGTGCGTGGTCTCGATATTCATTTATTGGTGTACGAAGTGAAGCAACATTAAGCGAAAAAGACGGCCTTGCGTATTGGCAAGGAACAGCACCAGCAGGTGCGCCGACTGGCATTGATCCACTTCAAGCGTTGCGGCTTTCTGCAGCGCATTTGAAATCACCCAAAATTGCAGGATTACCACCATTAACTGGCGGTCTCGTTGGATTCATGGGCTACGACGTCGTGCGTCGTCTGGAACGCTTACCTGACTTAACGACAAAAGACATTCCATTACCTGAACTTTCATTTATGTTAACTAGTGATTTAGCGGTGTTAGATCACAGCGATGGAACGATAACCTTGATTGCAAATGCAATTAACTGGGATGGAAGTGATGATCGCATCGATGAAGCCTATGAATCGTGCGTGCAAAGGCTAGACCGCATGCAGGCAGATCTATCTACCCCTTTGTCAGGTGAAGCAGCAAAGATTCCTGATTTCTCACTTCCTGATTACACGGGCAATATATCCGGAGAGCAGTTCAAGCAGAACATTCATAGGGTTAAGGAAGAAATTCTTGCAGGAGAAGCGTTCCAAGTTGTCTTGTCTCAGAGATTTGCAATGCCATGTAAAGCTGATGCAATAGATGTTTATCGCATGCTTCGCCTCAATAATCCATCGCCATACATGTATTTATTCCGTTTTACTGATGGAATCGAGATCGTTGGATCTAGTCCTGAAGCCCTTGTTAAGGTCAATCAAAAAGATGTCATGATCCATCCAATTGCAGGTACACGTAAGCGTTCAGCAAACCCCGAGGAAGATCATCGTTTAGGTGAAGAGCTACTTGCTGATCCAAAGGAGCGAGCAGAACATTTAATGTTGGTTGATTTAGGTCGTAATGATTTGGGTCGTGTATGTGCGCCAGGCACTGTCGAAGTAGTCGATTTCATGCACATCGAACGATATTCACATGTGATGCATATTGTTTCGACTGTTGTCGGAAAGCTTGCGGATAATGCAACTCCAGTGGATGCGCTTTTTTCTGTCTTTCCAGCTGGAACATTATCTGGCGCACCAAAGCCTCGAGCGATGGAGATAATTGAAGAGTTAGAAACCACACGCCGCGGCGTTTATGGCGGCATTGTTGGATACATTGATTTCACGGGCAACATAGATACCTGCATCGCAATTCGCACCGCTCTGTTGTATCAAGGAACTGCATACGTTCAAGCAGGTGCAGGCGTGGTTGCAGATTCAGATCCTGAATCAGAAAATCAGGAGTGCAGAAATAAAGCTGCAGCAGTTCTAACAGCGATTCATGCAGCAAATCGTTTGGGACACAATCATGAGTGATTTATTGCCAATAGCCATATCAGCAGTTGTTGTGATGGGGATCGTTTATGTACTTGCTCGAAAGTTCAATATTTCCTCTCGGTATGAACGCACGCCTCGACAGCTCAATTCATGGACAGCACTTGATAAGGGAATAGATCCAACACAGGATCAAAAATTATGAGCGTACTAGATTGGATTATTGAAGGGGTGCGTGAGGATTTAGCAGCTAGACGTTTGCCTATGTCACAGCTGCTTGAAGCAATTGAAGTTGCACCTCAAGTACGAGATTGTTTGGCTACATTGTTAACCGAAGAAATTTCAGTTATTGCTGAAGTAAAGCGAGCTTCGCCTAGTAAAGGTGATCTTGCTCCGATTACAGATCCTGCCGGCCTCGCCGCACGGTATGAACAGGCAGGTGCGTCTGTAATTAGCGTTCTTACAGAACAACGTCGATTCGGTGGGACATTGGCTGACCTTGACGCAGTGCGCAAAGCGGTTGAATTGCCAGTATTGCGAAAAGATTTTATGGTTGATGAGTATCAATTCTATGAAGCTCGTGCGCATGGTGCTGATGTGATTTTGTTAATCGTTGCAGCGCTAAGTAGAAATCAACTAGATGACTACTTTCATTTGTCGAAAGAGCTTGGAATGAGAGCGTTGATTGAAGTCCATACACCTGGCGAGTTAGAGAGCGCACTTGAAATATCTCCAGAAATTGTTGGCGTAAATTCCCGCAACTTAAAAACCTTAGATGTTGATTCACAAGCATTTGCGGAATTAATTCCACGGATCCCAAAGTCAATTGCCCGGGTCGCTGAATCCGGAATCTCTACTCGTTCTGATGTTGAGTTTGCCCATGAGCATGGAGCAACTGCAATTCTTGTAGGCGAAGCGTTAGTTCGCTCAGAAAATTCAAATGTTGCGATGGCCCATTTGCTGGGTAGGCTTGCACAATGATTATTGAGGGCCACTTCGGCGAGTATGGCGGTCGTTTCGTGCCAGAGGCTCTCATTGGCGCCCTCGAAGAATTAGAGGCTGCGCACAATGCGGCACAAAAAGATCCAGCATTTATTGCCGAATTAGCAGAACTTCATCGCACGTATACCGGTCGACCAAGCATTATTACTGAAGCAAAGAGATTTGCCGAACATGCTGGTGGTGCTCGGATATTTCTGAAGCGTGAAGATTTAAACCACACTGGAAGTCACAAGATCAACAATGTTTTGGGACAAGCTCTTTTAACAAAACGTATGGGTAAGAAGCGAATCATCGCGGAAACTGGTGCTGGACAGCACGGAGTTGCATCTGCAACAGCTGCTGCGTTGATGGGGCTTGATTGCGTTGTGTATATGGGAGAAGAAGACACACGTCGCCAAGCATTAAACGTTGCACGTATGAAATTGCTTGGCGCACAAGTTGTTCCAGTTACTTCTGGCTCCAAAACACTAAAAGATGCGATTAATGAAGCTATGCGGGACTGGGTTACAAATGTTGCCGATACTCACTACATGCTGGGTACAGTGGCAGGTCCACATCCATTTCCAACAATGGTTCGTGACTTTCATAAAATTATTGGTGATGAAGCCCGTGAACAAATCCTTGTACTTACCGGCAAACTACCTGATGCCGTTCTTGCTTGTGTTGGCGGGGGATCAAATGCAATTGGAATTTTCAATGCCTTCATTCCTGATGCAGGCGTTCGTCTAATAGGTCTTGAAGCAGGTGGTGATGGTGTTGAAACTGGGCGCCATGCTGCAACAATTACCGGTGGATCACCTGGTGTTTTGCACGGCACACGATCATATGTTTTGCAGGACGCAAACGGCCAGACAATAGAATCACATTCAATTTCGGCGGGACTTGATTACCCAGGCGTTGGACCAGAGCACGCATATCTGCATGACATTGGACGCGCTGAATATCGAGCTATCAATGATGATGCAGCGATGGCTGCATTTGAATTACTGTGCAAAACAGAGGGAATTATCCCAGCGATAGAAACAGCACACGCACTTGCTGGTGCACTAATCGTCGGAAAAGAACTTGGACCAGATGCGAACCTATTGATTAATTTGTCTGGTCGCGGAGATAAAGATGTGCAAACTGCTGCCGAGTACTTTGGAATTCCACTGTAATGACGCAATTAGATGCAGTAATGGCAAAGGTTCGCTCAGAAAATCGCGCGGCCCTAATTGCCTATATTCCAGCTGGCTTTCCATCTCAAGCAGGATGTGCCAAGGCAATTAAAGCATTAGCTGAAGCGGGGGTCGATGCAATTGAAATCGGCTTTCCTTATAGCGACCCAGTAATGGATGGTCCAGTAATTCAAGAAGCAGCAAACATATCTTTAAAAGCTGGAACAAATGCAGCTGAAGTTTTTGCAGCGTTGAAGGTTGCATCAAGAACCGGAGTAGCAGCGGTTGTCATGACCTATTGGAATCCAATTGCAAAGTACGGAGTCGAAAAATTTGCACAGTCAATCGCCGAAAACGGAGGATCAGGTGTAATTACCCCCGATCTGACAATTGAAGAATCTGATGAATGGATTGCTGCAACAAAGAAGTCAGGTATCAATCCAATTTATGTTGTAGCGCCAAGCACAAACGATGAACGGTTGAAGAATGTGACCGCAAAAACAGGTGGATTTGTCTACGCTGCCAGCATGATGGGTGTAACCGGAACTCGTGACGCGGTTGCTTCCACAGCGAGTGAATTAGTTGCGCGCGTTCGCACGGTTACCGATTTACCCATTTCGGTTGGTCTCGGTGTTTCAACACGCGAGCAAGCTAAGTCGTTGGCCAGATATGCCGACGGGGTAATTGTTGGTTCAGCATTTATTAAGTTATTACTTGAAGCACCATCAGAACAAGCAGGTTTAGATGCAATTTCCCATCTAGCTAAAGAATTAGCACTAGGAGTTCGTGAGGGACGATGAGAAATTTTAATGAGCGCTTCCAACCAGTAATCACTTTTTTGGCTCGACTCGTACTTGGTGGCGTCTTATTAGCTGCAGGTGGATTAAAAGTATTTAAGCCAACAGAATCTGCCAACGCCGTAGCCGCATATAAAGTTTTACCCACAAACGTGGCACACCTAGTCGGTTACGCTTTGCCTTGGCTAGAAGTTGCGTTAGCCCTACTTTTAATTGTTGGTTTCATAGTTCGCCCTGCAGCCGTTGTCAGCGGTTTGATCATGATCGTCTTTATCGGGGCAATCGCTTCAGTCTGGGCTCGAGGCATGCTGATTGATTGTGGGTGCTTTGGTGGAGGCGGGGAAATCGATCCATCATTGGCCTCACAGGTCCGTAGGACCTATTTCATAGAAATAATGCGCGATTTAGGTTTGGCTCTGGCCGCGCTTTATCTGTACTTTTTCCCTTACGGAAAGCTATCCCTAGAAAAAGCAGCACCCTCAACTAAGGAGCAATAATGGCAAAGCAGCAAGCAAAAAGCGGTGACAACGTAACGCGTTGGATCGTAATTGCGATGGTTTCACTCGTTGTTGTCACTGGTGTGGTTTTTTCTATCTTCAGTCAAAACAGCAAAGAAGCGGCATCTTTGGCAGCTCTAGATGGTTTTAAGTCGAAGGGCGCAATTGTTTCCACTATTGATGCGGACAATGGATCTGCAATTACCTTTAATCCTGGTTTAGCTAAGACAGTTGATGTATGGGAAGACCCACAATGTCCTGTGTGTAAGTACTTTGAAGATGCAAATGGCGAATACATCGATAGCTTGATTCGTGACAAGAAGGCCACTGTTCGATTCCATGTTCTTTCTTTCTTGGGGGATGAGTCCGTGCGTGCCGCTAATGCTTCGTTCTGCGCAGCAGAAGAGGGGCAGTACATCGATTTCCACAAAGCTCTCTATCGCGTTCAGTCACCATTAGAAAACTCCGGTTTTTGGAGTAATGACACTCTTGTTGCCATTGGAAATAAAGTTGGAATCACATCAGAAAAATTTGCCAAGTGTGTTAATGATGGACAGAAGGTTGACCTAGTAAAAACAAATTACGATTCAATGTCTAAGTATGGAGTTCAAGGAACTCCAACAGTCTTCATTGATGGAAAATTATGGGAGCGTAAAGCCTCAGACTTCAATCTAGATGAGTTCCGCGCTGCTGTAGAGGGCAATTAAAACTTGTTGATCGCATTTCCAACGCCAACGCAATCGGCGTTGGAAATCGGTCCATTAACGATTCATTACTACGCCTTATGCATCATTACTGGCATTGCAATAGCAATTTGGTTGGGTGACAAAAGATTTCGTGAACAAACAGTTAATGGCCAATCCGTTGTATCTGAAGTAGCAATTACAGCGGTGCCAGTCGGCATTATTGGTGGACGGCTTTACCATGTCATTTCTTCACCATCTGCTTACTTCGGTGCAAATGGAAATCCATTGGATGTACTTAAAATTTGGCAAGGTGGGCTAGGAATCTGGGGCGCTATTTCGCTGGGCCTCTTTGGTGCTTATATGCGATACAGAACATTGCAAAAGCGAATTGATTTACCATCATTTGCGGTATTTGTGGATGCATTGGCACCTGGAATTTTATTCGCCCAAGCAATAGGACGTTTTGGAAATTGGTTTAATGGCGAACTCTTTGGACGCCCATTGGACACATGGTGGGCACTAGATGTCCCATCAAAATATCGCCCCTTTGGATTTAGCGAATTTGAATCATTTCACCCCACATTTTTGTATGAAGCGATCTGGTGCACTCTTGTGGCAACTCTATTAATTGTTTTTGGCAAACGGCTTAAGGCTGGACAGGTATTTGCTGCATATGTTTTTGCCTATTGCGTCGGCAGATTTTTCATCGAGCTAATTCGCATTGATTCAGCTAATACCATTGCCGGATTACGTGTAAATGTATGGGTGAGTGTGATTGTTGCTCTTGGTTCTGCGCTCATTTTCGCTCGTGGCTCAAGAAAGAATGCTTAGCTTTCAGGTAGGCTAAAGAAATGGCACTTGAAGATGTTCATGAGCGCAATCAACAACACCGTACCCACCGAGCAGGTTGGCTACGCGCTGCAGTCTTAGGTGCAAATGATGGACTGGTATCAACGGCATCTTTAATGGTTGGCGTTGCAGCAGCAGGCAAGAATGATTTTTTAGTCACTGCAGGCATTGCAGGAATAACTGCTGGAGCGATGTCGATGGCAGTTGGTGAATATGTCTCTGTGCGTTCACAAAATGATGTTGAGGCATCCGATCGCTTATTAGAGATCGAACACTTAGCGGCAGATCCAGAAGGTGAATTGCAAGAGTTACAACACATTTACATTAATCGTGGCTTAACCCCAGCTCTTGCATTACAGGTTGCACTAGAAATGCACCGCAAAGATCCATTGGAAGCACATTTACGTGATGAGCTTGGACAACATCCACACACCAAGGCCAGACCCGTTCAGGCCGCAATTGCATCTGCAATTGCTTTCACAACAGGTGGGTTGATTCCCTTTGCTGGAGCATTTGCTCCAACCCTTGGCGCTAAAGCCTGGAGCATTGTCGCTTTCACTCTTGGAGGTTTAGTTCTGACCGGTGTCATAAGCGCCAGGATTTCTGGCTCAAAGGTATTGGCGCCAACTGTGCGAGTCTTAATTGGAGGCTGTTTAGGAATGGCCATTACCGCTGGAATTGGGCAAATCGCCAATATCTCTGGCATCTAAACCAAGCGCACTGAGGCTTCCCTTTTACCGACTTGTTGCTACCATTTCGCATTAGGTAAGGCCGGGCCAAGGATGTCCCTATACACGTAGGACAATTCCGTAGGAGCATCGCGAATGGCACTTGCATCCAATTATCCACAAGCACAAGGGCTCTATAACCCTGCCCAAGAACATGATGCTTGCGGAGTTGCGATGGTTGCGACTCTTAACAAAGTTGCAACGCACGAGATCGTTGCCAAAGCGCTAACCGCACTGCGCAATATGGAACATCGTGGTGCATCAGGTGCTGAACCCGATAGTGGTGATGGTGCTGGCATATTGATTCGCGTCCCAGATGCTTACTTTCAGGCAGTTGTAGATTTCAAACTTCCAGCAGCTAATGCATATGCAACAGGCATCGCATTTGTGGCGCAGGGGGCAGATGTAAAGAGTGATATTGCAAAGATCGCCGAACAAGAGGGCTTAGTTGTTCTTGGATGGCGAGAAGTTCCAATTAATTCAACATCCCTCGGCAAAACCGCGCTATCGGTTATGCCTGATTTCCACCAAATATTTATTGCCGGCGCAAAGGGCGAAACCGGAATCGCATTAGATCGACTTGCCTTCTGCTTACGCAAGCGGGCAGAACATGCTTTGGATGTGTACTTCCCATCTTTGTCATCGCAGACCATTGTGTATAAGGGAATGCTTACAACCGGTCAACTTGAAGGTTTTTTTCCAGAATTATCTGATGAGCGAGTAGTTTCACCACTGGCCTTAGTTCACTCTCGTTTTTCTACAAACACGTTTCCTTCATGGCCACTTGCACACCCATATCGCTTTATTGCACACAACGGAGAAATCAATACCGTAAAGGGAAATCGCAACTGGATGCGCGCTCGCGAATCATTACTTGCTAGCGATGTTATTCCTGGTGACCTGAAGCGTCTGTTTCCAATTGTTGAAATGTCAGGTTCTGATTCTGCATCCTTTGATGAAGTTCTAGAACTGTTGTACCTAGGTGGGCGTTCATTGCCTCATGCAGTATTAATGATGATTCCTGAAGCATGGGAAAACCATGCATCTATGCCACAAAATCGTCGTGACTTCTACGCCTTCCACGCTTCGATGATGGAGCCCTGGGATGGGCCAGCGTGTGTGACATTTACTGATGGACATCAAGTGGGTGCTGTATTGGACCGAAACGGACTTCGTCCCTCACGTTTTTGGGTTACAAAAGATGGACTTGTTGTTCTTGCATCTGAAGTTGGTGTGCTTGATATTCCAGCAGAAAACATTGAACGCAAAGGTCGCTTACAACCTGGAAAAATGTTTTTAGTTGATACTCAACAAGGTCGCATTATTGAAGATGGTGAGATTAAGGACGAATTAGCAAACGCAGCACCATACAAAGATTGGTTACACGCCGGAATGGTCAAGCTCAGCGATCTTCCTTCGCGTGAACACATTGTTTATCCGCACTCATCGGTTGTTCGTCGTCAGCGTGCATTTGGGTACACAGAAGAAGAACTGCGCATCCTTGTAACTCCTATGGCTAAAAACGGCATGGAAGCGCTCGGTTCGATGGGAACAGATAGTCCAATTGCCGCACTTTCAGACAAGCCACGTTTAATTTTTGATTACTTTTCACAACTTTTTGCCCAGGTTACTAATCCGCCGTTGGATGCAATTCGTGAAGAACTTGTAACTAGCCTTGGTACATCGATGGGACCAGAGCACAATTTGTTGGATCCAGGTCCTGCAAGTTGTCGCCAGATTTCTTTGGCTTTTCCGGTAATCGACAATGACGAGCTAGCAAAGATCATCCATGTAAATGCCGATGATGATTTCCCAGGTCTGAGTGCCCATGTAGTCCGTGGCTTATTCAGCATTGCAGATGGTGGAGATTCATTGCGCGATCGCTTAAAAGAAATTAGGGCTGAAGTTTCGCAAGCGATTAAAGACGGAGCTCGCATCATTGTGTTATCAGATCGTGATGGCGATGCTGAAAACGCACCGATTCCTTCATTGCTTCTGACATCTGCTGTTCATCATCATTTGATTCGCGAAAAGACTCGCACCAAGGTAGGTCTAGTTGTTGAAGCTGGTGATGTCCGCGAAGTTCACCACGTGGCATTACTTATTGGTTACGGCGCAGCATGTGTGAACCCATATCTTGCAATGGAATCTGCCGAAGATTTGGTTCTACAAGGTGTCATTACCGGAATAACTCCAGAAAAAGCTGTTAAGAATCTAATTAAGAGTCTTGGTAAAGGTGTCCTGAAAGTAATGTCCAAGATGGGTATCAGCACGATCGCTTCATACACGGGCGCTCAAGTTTTCGAGGCGATTGGTTTGTCTCAAGAAGTTGTTGATGAATACTTTGTCGGAACCACTTCTCGCCTTGGTGGAGTTTCGCTAAACACCATTGCTGAAGAAACAATTGCTCGACACCACATTGCATATCCGCCTGGGGGAGAAATTCCAGGCACTAAACGTCTTCCAATTGGTGGCGAGTATCAATGGCGCCGCGAAGGTGAACCGCATTTATTTGATCCAGAAACCGTATTTACTTTGCAGCACTCAACTCGCAACAAGCGATATGACATTTTCAAGCGTTATACCGATCGTGTTAACGAACAAAGCTCCCGCTTAATGACGCTTCGTGGATTGTTCCAATTCAAGGAAGGCGTTAATCCGCCAATTTCAGTTGATGAGGTTGAATCGATTCACGACATTATTAAGCGCTTTTCAACAGGTGCTATGTCCTATGGATCTGTTTCTGCTGAAGTCCACGAAACATTAGCTATTGCAATGAACCGCCTTGGCGGAAAATCAAATACAGGCGAAGGCGGAGAAGAGCCAGAACGTTATCTACCTATGGCAAACGGTGATTCAAAGCGCTCTGCAATCAAGCAGGTTGCATCAGGTCGATTTGGCGTGAACAGTAATTACTTAGTTAACAGCGATGATATTCAGATCAAGATTGCACAAGGTGCGAAGCCAGGAGAAGGTGGTCAGTTACCCGGTAACAAGGTCTATCCATGGATTGCAAAAGCCCGATATTCCACACCTGGCGTCGGTCTGATCTCACCACCTCCGCATCACGATATCTATTCAATTGAAGATCTCGCACAGCTGATTCATGATCTTAAGAATGCAAATAAGAATGCTCGTGTTCACGTTAAGTTGGTTGCCGAAGTTGGAGTTGGAACAGTTGCTGCAGGCGTTTCTAAGGCACACGCAGATGTTGTTTTGATTTCTGGTCATGATGGCGGAACTGGTGCTTCACCTCTTACATCCCTTAAGCACGCAGGTGCTCCCTGGGAGCTAGGCCTCGCAGAAACTCAGCAGACCTTGCTACTTAATGGATTGCGCGATCGCATCGTGGTCCAAACAGATGGTCAGTTAAAAACAGGTCGAGATGTTGTTATTGCAGCATTGCTCGGTGCTGAAGAGTTTGGATTTGCAACAGCTCCGCTAGTTGTTTCTGGTTGCATCATGATGCGCGTATGCCATTTGGATACCTGCCCAGTTGGTGTTGCAACACAAAATCCAGAGCTTCGTAAAAACTTTACAGGCAAGCCTGAATTTGTTGAGACTTTCTTTGAGTACATTGCTGAAGAAGTTCGCGAAATCTTGGCTCAACTTGGATTCCGTACGCTTCTTGAAGCTGTCGGTCATGTTGAGTTCCTTGATACCCGAAAAGCAGTGGATCACTGGAAGGCAGCAGGTTTAAATCTTGAGCCTTTGTTGGTTCGACCAGATGTTGATAGTCCTTTGCACAACACCATCACACAAGACCACGGTTTAGATGCCGCTCTTGATAACACTTTGATCAAGTTGTCAGAAGCCGCACTTGCCAAGGGCGAAGCGGTCAGAATCGACCTACCTGTGCGAAATGTAAATCGCACAGTTGGAACAATGCTTGGCGCTGAGATAACACGTAAATATGGTGCTGAAGGCCTACCCGAAGGAACCATCGATGTGACACTACATGGATCAGCTGGTCAATCACTAGGTGCATTCATTCCACAAGGTTTAACGATTCGTTTGTATGGTGATTCAAATGATTATGTTGGTAAGGGCATTTCTGGGGGACGAGTAATTGTGCGCCCTGATGAAAAAGCATCCTTTGCATCTCATGACAATGTAATCGCTGGAAATGTAATTGGTTACGGAGCAACTGCTGGTGAAATCTTTATTCGTGGAGTTGTCGGAGAGCGTTTCTGTGTGCGTAACTCTGGAGCGCTAGCAATCGTTGAAGGTATTGGCGATCATGGATGTGAATACATGACCGGTGGAACAGTTATTGTTCTTGGAACTACAGGTCGCAACTTTGCAGCAGGAATGTCTGGCGGGCGTGCTTTTGTTCTTGATCTTGATGCTGCGAATGTAAATGCTGACATGGTTGATGTTTTGGCTGTTCCGGATGATCAAAAAGAAATCCTAAAGTCTCATATCTCTTCATACTTAACCGAGACTGGTTCCGAAATCGCATCTACACTGTTAAAGGATTGGCAAAAGAGTATTGCCAGAATTTCACTGATCATGCCTCGTGACTATGCACGAGTGTTAGCGGCAATGGAACGGGCGGTCCGAGAAGGTCTGCCAGAGGATGCACTAGTAATGGAGGTTGCAGCTAATGGCTGATCCAAAGGGATTTATGACTACTCCACGAGAGGTTCCTACTCGTAGACCTGTTGATGTTCGCATCCAAGATTGGCGCGAAGTGTACGAACCACAAAGTTTTGAACATCTACAAAAGCAGGCCGGCCGATGCATGGATTGTGGAATTCCTTTCTGTCACAACGGCTGCCCGCTGGGCAATTTGATTCCTGAATGGAATGACTTGATTTGGCGTGGAGATAAAGAAGAAGCAATTAATCGTCTCCATGCAACAAACAATTTCCCTGAATTCACCGGACGTTTGTGTCCTGCACCTTGTGAAACTGCATGTGTTGTTGCAATTAACCGTGATGCAGTAACAATTAAGCAGGTTGAACTCCGTACTATCGAAGAGGCATTTGATGCTGGCAATGTAAAACCAATGGTTCCTGATCGTTTAACTGGTAAAACAGTGGCAGTTATTGGTTCAGGACCTGCTGGACTTGCTGCAGCTCAGCAGTTAACACGCGCCGGACACACAGTTGCTGTTTATGATCGTGCGGACAAAATAGGTGGCCTTCTTCGATATGGAATTCCTGAATTCAAAATGGAAAAGCACATTCTTGATCGTCGCTTAGAACAAATGGAAAAAGAAGGAACACGTTTTCGTCCAGGTGTAGATGTGGGTCAGGATTTAACTGGATCTGATCTACGTAAGAAATATGACGCTATTGTCCTAGCAGTCGGTGCAACACAGTGGAGAGATCTTCCAATTAAAGGCCGTGAGTACAAAGGAATTTACCAAGCAATGGAGTTTTTGCCATGGGGTAACAAGCAAGCACTTGGTGAAGTAGAAAATCCAGAAATTAATGTTGCGGGAAAGCATGTTGTGATCCTTGGTGGTGGCGATACTGGCGCAGATTGTTTGGGTACTTCTATTCGTCAAGGTGCGGCAAGCATCACTCAGCTTGAAATTATGCCTCGCCCAACCGATGAGAGACCGGCAGGACAACCATGGCCTACTTACCCAATGATTTATCGTGTATCAAGTGCACATGAAGAAAACGACAATCGGGTATTTGCTGTAAGCACCGAAGAATTCTTAGGTGATGAGAATGGCAATCTTCGCGCAATAAAAATTGTTGAAACTGAATTTAAAGATGGAAAATTTGCACCAGTTGCAGCAACAGAAAAAGAAATTAAGTGTGATTTTGTATTTATGGCAATGGGCTTTACTGGTCCAGAAAAGTCACCATTGCTAACACAGCTCGAAGTTCAACTAGATGATCGTGGCAACATCAAGCGCGACAAGAATTTCCAATCAACTGAAGAAGGTGTATTTGTTGCCGGTGATGCTGGACGAGGTCAATCATTGATCGTGTGGGCAATTGCTGAAGGAAGAAGCACGGCTGCAGCAGTTGATAGATATCTCACTGGGCGCACACAACTTGCTGCGCCAGTAGCGCCAACTGACCGTCCATTGATGGTTTAAGGTTGATACATGCGTAGAGCGAAGATTGTTTGCACGATGGGTCCAGCTGTTGAATCTCCAGAGAAGGTAAAGGAGCTCATCCAGGCAGGCATGAATATGGCTCGCCTTAATCTTTCACATGGGGGATACGAGGAGCATCAAGCTCGTCTTGATTCTGTGCGCGCTGCGGCCAAGGAAGCTGGCGTGCCTGTTGCAATTCTGGTCGATCTACAGGGACCAAAGATTCGTCTTGCTCGCTTTGCAAATGGTCCACATGATTTAGAACGTGGAGATATTTTCACTATCACTACTGATGATGTAGATGGCACCAAGGATCGCGTTGGCACGACGTACAAAGGCTTACCCGGAGATTGCAAGCCAGGAGATCGCATCCTGATTGATGATGGAAAGGTAACAGTCGAAGTTGTCGAAGTTAAGGGCAACGATGTTGTTACAAAAGTTATCCAGCCCGGCACGGTAAGCAACAACAAGGGAATCAACTTGCCTGGTGTTGCTGTTTCTGTGCCTGCACTTTCTGAAAAGGACAAAGAAGATCTGCGTTGGGGCCTTCGTGCCGGCGCGGATTTCATCGCACTCTCATTTGTACGTAACGCTGCCGATGTTGATGATGTTCATACAATCATGGATGAGGTCGGATTCCGAGTTCCAGTAATCGCAAAAATTGAAAAGCCACAGGCGGTTGAAAACCTGCAAGAGATTGTTGCTGCCTTTGATGGCATTATGGTTGCTCGTGGAGATCTTGGTGTCGAGCTTCCAATTGAAGATGTTCCACTAGTTCAGAAGCGTTGCATCGAACTTGCACGTGAGGCGGCAAAGCCGGTAATTGTCGCAACTCAGATGTTGGATTCAATGATCACAAACTCTTCACCAACCAGAGCCGAAGCAACTGATTGCGCAAACGCTGTTCTAGATGGTGCGGATGCATTAATGCTTTCGGGCGAAACATCTGTGGGTGCTTTTGCAATCGAAGCTGTTGCAACAATGGCTCGGATTATCGCTCGCACAGAAGAAGGTGGATTTGAAATGATTCGCCCATTGCGTACGACTCCAAAGACAAAGGGTGGCGCAATTACCCGTGCAGCTGCAGAAGTTGGTGCAATTGTTGGCGCTAAATACTTAGTTACCTTCACTCAGTCTGGTGATTCAGCCCGTCGAATGGCTCGTCTGCGTTCACCAATTCCAATCCTTGCATTCACTCCTGACGTTGGTACATATAACCGACTTGCATTGTCATGGGGTGTCGAGCCAGAGGTAACACCAATGGTTAAGCACACCGATGAGATGGTTAAGCAGGCAGATACATTGTTAATTCAATCTGGCCGCGCACACGAGGGTGAAAATGTAGTAATCGTTGCTGGTTCACCTCCAGGAATTCCTGGTTCAACGAATGCAATGCGCGTTCACCGCGTAGGCGATGCTGTTGGTGGAGTGGTTGCCGCTTACCGCTAAGATTGCCCAATCAAAGGCCTCGGTACTCCAACGGTAGAGAGGGCAGTCTCAAACACTGCATAGTGTCGGTTCGAATCCGACTCGAGGCACTTCCACATCAATCTCGTGAAGGGATCTTCTGCAGATGAGCGTTCGGATCCTAGTCGCCGAAGATGAAGCATTGATTCGAATGGACCTTGTTGAAATGTTACAAGGTGCGGGATATGAAGTTGTCGCTCAAGCAACAAATGGGCAAGAGGCTATTGATCTCGCGATACACCATAAACCTGATCTTGCAATTCTTGATGTCAAGATGCCAATCCTTGATGGCATTTCAGCTGCTGAAAAAATCATCGAAATTGCACCGGTATTGATGCTGACCGCTTTTTCTCAGAAAGAGCTAGTAGATCGCGCACGCGATGCTGGGGTTATGGCATACGTCGTTAAGCCCTTCACTATTGGTGACTTAATGCCAGCAATTGAAATTGCAATTAGTAGGCATCTGCAAATGAAATCTTTGGCAGCAGAAGTTGCGGATCTGCATGATCGTCTTGAAACTCGCAAATTGATTGATCGTGCCAAGGGAATTTTGATGAAAGCGCTAAATCTTTCAGAGCCCGAAGCGTTCTCATGGATTCAACGAGCCGCTATGGATCGTCGATTGTCGATGAAAGACGTAGCTGAAGCGGTCATTAACCCCAACGCGGTGCCTGAAAAGTAAGTCCATCTGTCGTCTCACTAATTGATACTCAAATCCCACTTTATAACGAAATCGAAACAATTCACGTGGGAATCTGCCTTGTCTAATACTCACCCCTGGCATTACTCTTTCGGTCTCCCTGTCCCGGGACACAAGAACAGGAAAGGCACTACATATGAAGAAATTCATTTCGCTTGCAGCAGTTAGTGCACTAGTTGTAGGAGTATCTGTAACAGTTGCTCCATCAGCTTTTGCCGCTTGCACAGGCAACCCAGCAATTTACTTCCAAGGCGCACTAACAGGTCCATACCAGGAGACTGGAATCAATGAGGCTAACGGTGTGATTTTGGCGATCGATAAGTACAACGCATCAAAGCCAAAGGTAAAGGTTGAGTACAAGTCAATCGATACTCAGGCATCAGGTGCTAACTCACCTGCTCTAGCTCAGAAGGTTGTAGAAGATGAGTGTGCAATTGGTGTAGTTGGTGGAATGTACTCAGGCGAGACACTCGCTGCAGTACCTATCTACGAGGGTGGAAAAGTTCCAGTAGTTTCTCCATCAGCAACTAACCCAGCACTTACAAACAAGTCTGCATACTTCCACCGTGTTGTTGGTTCAGACCTAGTTCAAGGACCAGCTCTTGCACAAATCGCAATTAGCCTAAAGTCAAAGCTATTTATCGTTGATGACGCAACACCATACGGTAAGGGCCTTGCAACTATCGTAAAGAAGACAGCAGGAAAGATTGTTGTTGGTACTGACGGAGTTACAGAAGGTACAACTAACTTTACTTCTGTAGTTTCAAAGGTTAAGGCTTCAAAGGCAACTGCAGTGTTCTACGGTGGTTACTACCCAGAAGCAGCAATCTTCATCAAGGCTCTACGCGACAACCCTGCTACAAAGAACGTTAAGTTCATTGCTGGCGATGGTGTTCTTGATGGCGAGTACATCAAGCTTGCTAAGAAGAATGCAGAAGGAACATACCTAACTGCTCCAGGTCAGCCAATGGAGAAGGTAGCACCTGCTCTAGCTGCTGAATACAAGAAGAAGTTCAACCGCGTACACGGTCTCTACACACTAGAGGCATACAACGCTGCATACGTACTTCTTGAAGGTATCAAGGCTGGAAAGACAACTCGCGACGCTCTAAACACATGGTTAGGCGAAGCTGTTGTTAAGGTAAATGGAACAACTATTTCCTTCTCAGCTACTGGAGATCCTGACAATATCGTCATGAACCAGTACACAATCAAGAATGGCCAGATGGTTTGGGTTAAGAGACTTTCATAAGTTTCTTTTCAAACTTTAGTTGATCAAGTGGCGGGTTCTATACAATGAACCCGCCACTTGATTCATAAACAAAGGATGTAACGTGGATTTTTCAATCTTGGTAACAGATTTCTGGTCACTCACAATAGATGGCATAGTTGTTGGCGCGATTGTTGCGCTGGTTTCTCTTGGATACACCTTGGTGTACGGAGTTCTTCGCTTAATTAACTTTGCGCACTCTGAAATTTTCATGATCGGAACAATGACTTGTTATCTTGTAATTCAACAATTTGGTTTCACGGGGTATGAAGAACCGCTACCTCTTTGGAAGTTCGCTTCTCTATTTTTGCTTTTCGGTCTGACCGCAGCCATGGTGAGTGGTGTTGCAGCGGTTATTTTGGAGATTGTGGCATATCGCCGTCTGCGCGTATTAGGCGCTAGCAGACTGAGCTCTTTGATTTCAGCAATCGGTGCATCCTTTTTCCTTGTAGAGGTTTTCCAGAAACTCTCAGGTGCAAAAAATCTAGATTTCCCGCGCATGATTAGCAAGGAACCAATATTCACCTTTAGCAGTGCGTATATTTCTGCAGATAAAATCCTTGTAATTGTGGGAGCAGGAATCGTCTTTTACATTTTGAATAGAATCATTAACCACACAAAGTTGGGGCTCGGAATCAGAGCTGTATCTCAAGATGAGAAGACCTCGATTTTGATGGGAGTGAATGTGAATCGCATCATCTCCTACACATTCTTACTTGGTGGAGCATTGGCGGGCGTCGGCTCCGCCTTTTATATGGTTTTCTACGAAACAACAAAAGCAAATGTTGGATTCTTGATTGGAATTTCAGCATTTACGGCTGCGGTGCTGGGTGGAATCGGAAATGTGCGGGGAGCCCTTGTAGGTTCATTTGCACTAGGCCTTTTCCAGCAATACACATCAGCGGTACTTGGGTATAACTGGAAAGATGTTGTTACATTCGTAATCTTGGTCTTTGTTTTACTCGTAAAGCCAACCGGTTTATTTGGTGAGTCATTGCAGAAAGCGAGAGTTTAAGATGAAAGCAAAAGCTTTTAACCTTCGCGATATATTCGGAGATTGGTGGGAGAGCGCCACTCCTATTCAGCGTGGAATCACGCGCACAGTGGTTATCGCGACTTTCTATGCTCTTCCTTTTTTGAATAATCCTGTGATTGATACACCTGAGACATCCTTTAAATCAGTTCTGTTCTATCCACTAGTCCTATTTGCCTTAATGGCGGTCGGATTAAATGTAGTTGTTGGAAAGTCAGGAATTCTCGATCTAGGGTATGTAGCCTTCTTTGCTATTGGCGCATACACACACGCTGTGATGAGTGCACGAACTTCACTAAATTTTTGGGAAATTCTTCCCTTTGCAATGGGTTTTGCCATGTTGGCCGGATTGATTCTGGGTCTTCCTGCGTTAAGACTCAGAGGCGATTATTTAGCGATCATTACCCTTGGTTTCGGTGAGATCATCCGCATCATTGCTATTAATACAGAAGCAATTGGTGGGGCAGCGGGTATTACCGATATTCCAGGTCCAACCCCAATATTTGGATTTGAGTTCTCAGTGATGGACCCACGTCCTTATTACTGGCTAACTTTGACTCTTTTGATCTTGGTTATCTGGGGAGTTCTTCGACTTTCTCATAGAAAGCCGGGCCGTGCTTGGGAAGCGATTCGCGAAGATGAAGATGTCGCTGAATTTATGGGAGTGGCTACCCTGAAATACAAATTGTGGGCCTTCATCATTGGCGGAGCTGTTGGTGGATTAGCAGGAGCAATTTATGCCTCCAAGATTCGCTCAATTCAACCAGAGTTATTTACCCTCAATTTATCCATCATGATTCTTGCTTGTGTTGTATTCGGCGGAATGGGAAATATCTGGGGTGTTATTTTGGGAGCGGTGCTTTTGGGTTATATCCCTGAAAAGCTTAGATTCCTCAGTGATTACAGAATCATTTTCTTTGGTTTATTGATGGTTGTAATGATGAATATCCGACCAAATGGTTTGATGCCTCGTAAGAAACGGGAGAAATTCCAGGAGAAGATTTCATGACAAAAAAACTATTAGAGATTCAAAATTTAGTTGTGAAATTTGGTGGCGTTACAGCCCTCAATGAAGTGAACCTTCATGTCAACGAGGGTGAGATAGCTGCACTTATCGGTCCTAATGGAGCCGGTAAAACAACGGTGTTTAATATTGTCACCGGCTACTACAAGCCTGTATCTGGCGATGTATTGGTTGATGGCAATTCCGTTCTTGGCTTGAGACCATATTTGATCGCTCGTATGGGCTTAGGAAGAACCTTCCAAAACATTAGATTATTCGGCGACATGACAGCTCTTGAAAATGTAGCTACTGCAGCAGATGCATTAAATAAGTCTGGTCTGCTCTCCGCGCTATTCGGATTAGGTCGTAGCCGTAGAGATGAAAAGCGAAGCATGGAAACGGCACAATCTCTTTTGGAGTTTATTGGCCTTGACCATCGAGCACATCAAATGGCAAAGAATCTTCCTTATGGAGATCAAAGAAGACTAGAGATCGCAAGAGCTTTAGCGCTTAACCCCAAGGTTCTTCTTCTCGATGAACCTGCTGCCGGCTTTAATCCGCAGGAGAAGGTTGAGTTGGGTGATCTGATTTTGAAGATTCGAGACAAGGGTTATGCGGTGCTTTTAATTGAGCATGACATGAGTCTTGTTATGAAGATTTCAGATCGCATCTCAGTGCTTGATTTTGGACAAAAAATTGCCGAAGGCACACCTTCTGAAATCCAGAAAAATCAAAGAGTTATCGATGCCTATTTAGGAGTTGCAGAAGATGCTTCTTAATATTAAAGATCTACATGTCTCTTACGGCAAGATCAAGGCGATCAAGGGAATCTCTCTCGAAGTGCCAGCCGGTGAAATCGTGACTCTCGTTGGAGCTAATGGAGCGGGTAAGACAACCTTGCTGAAGACAATTTCTGGACTCCTTCAACCAGCAAGCGGAAGTATTGAATACGAAGGTAAACCACTTTCCGATATCAAGCCCTTCGAGCGTGTTGTAGAAGGTATTTGCCAGGCTCCAGAAGGGCGCGGAATTTTCCCTGGTATGACCGTGCTGGAAAATCTGGAAATGGGAAAGTTCAGCCGCGTCGCTGCAAAATCTGAGAATGCTCAAGATCTAGATATGGTTTATAACTTATTTCCACGTTTGAAGGAGAGAGCACACCAAGCCGGTGGAACATTGTCGGGCGGAGAGCAACAAATGCTTGCGATTGGCCGAGCGCTAATGAGCCGTCCTCGCTTACTTCTTCTCGATGAACCTTCGATGGGTCTTGCACCAAAATTCATCGCTCAAATTTTTGAGATCATTCAAGAGATCAAAAAGCAAAATGTAACAATTCTTTTAGTTGAGCAAAATGCAGCGAAAGCCCTAACAATTGCAGATCGTGCTTATGTACTTGAAACTGGGTATATAACAATGCAGGGCAGTGGTGTTGAACTATTGAATGATCCTAAGGTTCGTCAGGCTTATTTGGGTCACGGAGCTTAAATAGCTATCGATCCGCAAGGATCATGCAGGTGATACGGGCAGTGCAGGTGCGCTGTCCGTTTTCATTTGTAATCACAATATCCCAGCAGCACAATGTCTTTCCGATAGAAACCGCGGTAGCGACACCGGTAACAACTCCCGTTGCTGTTGCCTTGTGATGGGTTGCGTTGATATCAATTCCAACAATCATTCGGTCCGCACCAGCATTGAGTTGAGTTCCTATAGAGCCAAGGCTTTCAGCTAAAACAACATTTGCTCCGCCATGAAGGATCCCCATCGGTTGAGTATTTCCCTCTACCGGCATAGTTCCAACAAGCCTAGTAAGTGAAGCCTCAGTGATTTGAATACCCATCTTTTTATCGAGGGCACCGCTTCCACGTTCTTGAATAATTGATAGATAATCCGGTTCAGTCATGCGCAGAGTCTAACTGGCGCTCTACGATGCATCCATGACCAAACGCCTATTACTTATCGATGGGCACTCAATGGCGTATCGGGCATTCTTTGCTCTTCCTGCCGATAACTTCACCACCGCTCAAGGCCAGCACACCAACGCTATATATGGCTTTGCGACCATGTTGTTGTCCTTGCTCAGCAGCGAAAAACCTACCCACGTTGCTGTTGCATTTGATGTTTCCCGAAAGACCTTTAGATCCGAGATCTTCCCTGAGTACAAAGCTAATCGCGCAAAAACCCCCGATGAGTTTCGCTCTCAGATGTCTTACTTACATGAGCTAGTTACCGCATTTGGAATCTCAACCTTTGAGGTTGAGGGTTTTGAGGCCGATGACATCATTGCAACGATTGCAAAGCAGGCAGAGCGTGAAGGCGCAGAGGTTCTTATCTGTACCGGCGATCGTGATTCATTTCAGTTAGTCAATGAAAAGACAACGGTGCTGTATCCAAAGCGCGGTGTTAGCGATCTTGCACGAATGACTCCAGCTGCGGTTCAGGAAAAGTATGGAATGTCTCCTGAGCAGTATCCAGATTTTGCGGCGTTACGAGGAGATCCCAGCGACAACCTGCCATCTGTTCCTGGTGTTGGAGAAAAGACAGCGGCTAAATGGGTTGTTGAGTATGGATCGCTCCATGAGTTAATCGCAAACATCGACAAGCTGGGTGGAAAGGTTGGCCAATCATTACGGGATTCAATTAATGATGTGATTCGAAACCGCGAACTGACTCAGCTAGTAGCCAATGTTCCTCTTGAGCTCAGTATTGATGCTCTGGCCTGGAGCGGTGTTGACGAAAACTACACCAATCCGCTCTTTGAAAAACTAGAGTTCAAAACCCTCAAAGACCGTATGAAACCAATTTTGCTCAAATCAACTTCGAAAACATCTGAGCCAGCGCTCGAACTATTTGCAACAGAAATTGCTGAAGGGGTTCTAACGGCTGAAGAAGCTTCGGCAAAGATTGAAAAGCACTCAGGTGATATCGCAATCGCATATCAATTAGTTGATGAAAAACTTCATCGCTACGCGATTGCCTTAACTCCCGAGGATGTCTTTCTAGTTCACTCTGCACAGATGGGGGATTGGGCAACAAAATCGGCGGTGCCAAAGATCGCCCATGATGGCAAAACCCTTGCACGAATCAATGGATTAACTGGAATTACCTTTGATACCTCCCTTGCTGCCTACTTGGTAAATCCTGGAGTTCGCACACAAGAGCTCAAAGATATTCAGGAGCGCTGGGGAGATGGTTCAGCAATTAATCACAGCTCACCAGAGCAAGAGCTGCTCTCATCAGCGCGAGCAATGTTGGGGCTCAAACAGCCATTAACTCGCGAGCTAAAAGAGAGGAATCTGTGGGAGTTATTTACAACCATGGAGCTACCAGTGGCTGCTCTGCTTGCTCGCATGGAGTCCATCGGTATCGCGGTGAATAAAAAGGAGCTGCAGAATTTAGCTACTTTTTTTGAGGGTGAAGTGACACGAGAAACAAAATCTGCTCATGATGCTGTTGGGCATGAATTTAATGTGGCTTCACCAAAACAGTTGCAGGTAGTTCTCTTTGATGAGCTTAAACTTCCAAAGACAAAGAAGATTAAAACTGGGTACACAACAGATGCTGAAAGTCTGGATTGGTTGCATCAAAAGAGTGGGCACCCTGTGCTGACCTCCTTACTTCGCATTCGTGAAACTAAAAAGCTAGGCACAACTGTTGAAGGGTTGATTGCAGAGATCGCTAAGGATGGTCGTATTCACACCCATTTCCAGCAAACAGTTGCTGCAACGGGTCGCCTTTCATCTACCGGTCCGAATCTGCAAAATATTCCGGTACGCACCGAAGAAGGTCGCAAGATTCGCAACTGCTTTACCGTTGGAAAAGGTTATGTGGCTTTACTTACCGCCGATTACAGCCAAATCGAAATGCGCATCATGGCTCACTTGTCACATGATGAGAAGTTATTAGCAGCCTTTGCATCTGGCGAGGATCTGCATGCAACTGTTGCTGGCTTGGTATTTGGAGTAAAACCCTCTGAGGTTGACCCCGAGATGCGTCGACAGATGAAGGCGATGTCATATGGTCTTGCCTACGGTTTATCCTCATATGGACTGGCGGCCCAATTAGATATCTCTCCACCTGCCGCCCAACAGTTGATGAATACCTACTTTGAACGCTTTGGTGGAATTCGTGACTACCTAAAAACTGTAGTTGAGGATGCACGCAAAGTGGGTTACACCGAAACAATCATGGGTCGCCGTCGCTACTTGCCAGATTTAATGCATGACAATCGTCAGCGTCGTGAAGTCGCAGAACGCATGGCACTGAACGCTCCAATTCAGGGATCTGCTGCTGACATCATCAAAGTTGCAATGCTTAATGTTCAAAGTGGAATTGAAAAGGAAAAATTGAAATCACGGTTACTTCTTCAAATTCATGATGAGTTAATTCTTGAGGTAGTTGCGGGCGAAGAGGAGAAAATCAGTGAACTGGTAAGGCGCGAAATGGGCTCTGCGTATCCACTTAAAGCACCCCTAGATGTTAACGCGGGCCTTGGTCTAACCTGGCATGAGGCTGCACACTAGTTACTTTGATTCGTCAGAAATGTCTCGCATCGCCTGGAGGTCCTCTTCATCAGTTGGAACATCACCGGCCGAACTCAATCTCTTCTGTCCAAGAGACAAGATGATTAATCCAATTAAGATCATGATGGGTAGCATCGCGAGACCAATGCGAGGCGAGAAGCTTTCGGAAACAACGCCTCCAACAGCAGCTCCGACCGCCATGAAAGAACCTTCAACACTCCAGATCCATCCAAGTGATGATGTCTGCGAACCTTTTGGTCGAACAGCTTCTAGCACCTCGAAATAGAAAACCTGCACAGCGCCACCCAAGAAACCAATACATGCACCGATTAAAGCCATGCTCCAATCGGGGTATGTAAAAGCTACTGGTATGCAAGCGATAAGCCACAGTAAGTATGCGCGACGCAGCGCAGATAAAGGGGCTAACTTTTTAGAGACCAAACCACCCAATAACCCACCAACAACGGTTGCTGCTCCAAAAGCGGCAAAAATCCATGCGACTCGATGTTGGACACCTTCCTGAGTTGCAAATGCAGGGACTGCAACATCAAAGACGCCCCAACCAAATCCGATGAAGCAGCCCTCGAACATAAGAAGTTGAATTGCTCGATCTCGCCATAAGCGCGGTTGACCCTTTTGCTTCTTTTCGGGAATCCAATCGCGTGATGCTGGTGTTAGAGAAAGTGCAACTCCACCGATTACCATCAAGGTTGCAATTGTTCCTAAACCAAATCCTGGACGCGATGAAAGCATCAGCGCGGTGATTACAACCGGTCCGATGACAGAGGTTGTACTCATCATCGAAGAATCGAACGCATAGGCGGTTCGTAAATAAGACTCAGGAACAATGTCTTTCCATAGTGGTCGAACCGATAAATTAATTGGTGGTGCAGTTATTCCTAAAATAAAAGCGGAAATCAAAATTGATTGTCGGCTATCCATCGTGTTGAGTAGCACAATAAATGTTGCGTATAGCGGCACCAAGATACGGATCGGCCACTTCTGACCGAAACGATCCATTACAGATCCTCGAATCCCTGCGGTCATAGATCCGGCCAGTGAGTTCAGACCAATTGCAAAACCTGCGATCGCAATAGAGCCAGTTTCCTGCTCAGCTTTGAAAAAAATCCCAAGCCCAATCATCGAATAGGCCAAACGTGCTGGAAATGCGCTCAACCCCAGGCGAATGACTTGGGGGAAGGCAAGCAGCTCTTTATATCTCTTCATAAGGTAATTCATTCTATCGATTACGCTCATAATTCTGAGTGGATTTGCCCTTATGAGCGCGCAAACCGTACCCTTGCCCTTCAGCCGCGAAAGCGGGAACTACTACTTTCTATCCCTACGGAGCACAATTGTCTACACCACAAATTGCAGTAAATGACATCGGATCAGCTGAAGATTTTCTAGCAGCAATCGAAGGCACAATCAGAAA
>WLCR01000020.1 GCA_009705235.1 Actinomycetota bacterium
CACATTACGCACTTGAAGGATCAGTTGCTGTTACTGGCTCAGCTATCCAGTGGCTTAGGGATCAATTGGGAATTATTTCAAATGCTGCAGAAACTGAAGAATTGGCATCGTCTGTTGCAGATACTGCGGGCGTTTATTTCGTCCCTGCCTTTTCTGGTTTGTTTGCTCCGTACTGGCGCAGTGATGCACGTGGAGTTATTGTTGGATTAACTCGCGCCGCAACTAAGGCACACCTTGCTCGCGCAGCCCTTGAGGCTATTTGCTACCAAACACGCGATGTGATGGATGCAATGGTTGCCGATAGTGGCGTGCCGATGAAGGAAATGCGTGTTGATGGAGGAATCACTGCAAACTCATTCTGCATGCAAATGCAGGCAGATGTTATGGGAATCGATATCACTCGTCCATTAATCGGTGAAACAACAGCTCTAGGTGCAGCATACGCTGCAGGTTTAGCCGTTGGTTTTTGGTCATCAACAGATGAAGTTCGAAAGCAATGGCAACAATCTCGTCGTTGGAATTCAACAAGCACTGCAGAACAAAGAGCTAATGGTTATTCAGGATGGAAGAAAGCAGTAGAGCGAACCTTGAATTGGGTTGATTAAGCTTTACTAATTTCGATCAAGAAGGCGTTGGCTGGAGCAAGAATTGGTGCTGTTACCCCGATTGCAGAGAGCGCTGATCCTGACAGTGTTATTCCTGCCATCCATTCAGGTGGAGTAATCAACATAAATCGTGGCTTGCCTGCTGGAAACACTGCTTTGATTACATAGTTTGTTGATTCATCAAGACTAGGAAATTTCAATGGTGATGGATGAATAGAAACAGTTGGATTTAACTGCACATAAGCAAAAATTGCTCGGGAGGCATCGTGTGCCACAACGCCATGTAAATAGGCATGTGGTTCTGGATAATCAACACGAACCATTTTCCCTGAATGCAATAGAGCACGATTATTCTTGTAGTACTGCGCCCATGTTGCTAAATGCTTTCGCTCTTCTGGTGTAGCTTCTGTGATATCCCATTCAATACCTGCGTGACCAAATAGTGCTGTTGTTGCACGCATGGAAAGTTCTAGTGTGCGACCGGTCTGGTGCCCATGCGTGGGTCCAATATGTGTTCCGAGAAGTTCAGGTGCAATGACCTGAGCAGTCCATCGTTGAATAGTTTGGCGTTCAAGTGCATCATTGTTATCACTAGTCCAGAACCGATCAACTAGATCAATTACTCCCAAGTCAATCCGTGCTCCACCTGAAGCACAAGATTCAATTTCAAGCCCAGTGTGACGCTTTTTGAGCTCTGCAAATAAACGATAAATTGCTTGTGTTTGGCGGCGAACACCAGCAGCACCAAGGTGGCCCGCATCAACTAACACACGGTTGTGATCCCATTTAATGTAGGCAATGTTGTGGTCAGCAAGAACAGCAGAGGTTTGCTCAAGTACATGATTGAACGCACCTTCGTGACCAATATCTAGAACTAACTGGTGGCGCCACAGTGGAGGAACGCGATCTGCTTCATGCAAAATCCATTCAGGATGGGCGCGATACAAATCTGAATCTGGGTTAACCATTTCGCCTTCAAACCACAGGCCAAATTCAATTCCTTTATCGTTTATGTACTCAATGATTGGTGACAAACCATTAGGCCAGACCGCAGGATCAATTACCCAATCGCCCAAGCCGGCGCGATCATTACGTCTGGAATGAAACCAGCCATCATCTAGAACTACACGCTCGATACCTACTTCGGCAGCAACATCAACTAACGCCTTGATCTTTTCTTCGTTGTGATCAAAATACAAAGCTTCCCACATGTTTAAAGTTAATGGGCGAGGTCGCTGTGGATGAATATCACGTGCTCGAAGGTAAGAATGATAAGCAGCACTTACCCCATCTAAACCCTGCGCTGAAAAAACAGAAACTAGTGCCGGGGCTTCGTAACTTTGACCCGAAGACAATATCAATTCGCCAGGTAACAATAATTCTCCGGCACCGATTGATTGTGAACCATCAAATAGTTTTTCAACTAAATAATGTGAGTTACCGCTCCAGGCAATACTTGTCGCCCAAGCATTTCCTGATTGGAAAGATGTTTGTTCTGTTAATGCAATATCTGCAATAGAAAAATTATGTCCGCTGCGACCTTCGCGGGATTCTCGCACCCATGTACCCGTGGCGATCTCTTTGCGTTGTGGGTTACGTTCGTTTGACCAACGACCGGCAAAATCTAAAGTTTGTGTGGCTTCCTTGGGCAGAGGCAACCAATGGATAAACTCGTTAAGACAATATTCGGAATCAGCCAGATTCTTAACAGTTGCTCTTTGGAATAAGACACCGTATTGATCTAGATCAAAAGCAACAACGACTTCTAGCTCTGCATGAAAATCTCGCAATGTAACCGCTACATGGTTTCCTTGATGATGAAAATCTGTTACCTCAAACTTAGTTGACCAAGCTTTTCCATTTCTGTGTCCAGAAAGGGTTGGACGTCCCAAAAAGCCGCGTGAACTTTCGCGCATAAATCCGGGAAATTGTGGCTGATCCCAAGAGCTATTTGCAATCGATGGACGAATCGCAGTTTGCACAGATGCAAGATCACCATGAACAGGTGCTCCCCAGTGTTGGATTACAAGGGCCCCATCCACTACTTCAAGCAGAAGTGATGACGATGTCGCGCTCAATAGTGCAGATTGCTTACTCACAACTGTAGAGTAACGACACTATGGTCGAGAGTAAAAAACTAAAAGCGGGCGTCATCAGAAATGATCGCCACATGGCCGATGGTCGAACTATTAGGTACTACGACACCTCCGGCCAAGCGCGAATTGTTGAAGATGCCAGGCCACAAGAAGAGCAACCAGGAATAGGTGAACTTCGCCTCGATCCATTGGTCAATGAATGGGTTGCAATGGCGGCTCATCGACAAGGACGAATCTTCTTGCCGCCAAAAGAGCTGTGCCCTTTGTGTCCCACAACAGGTGATTTGCTTACTGAAATCCCTGAATCAGATTTTGAGGTCGTTGTTTTTGATAATCGTTCCCCATCATTTCGCCCACCAGTTGGCGATTGGGCGCTTCCGGACATGGTTGGCCCAGATACTGATTTGGGAACAGCTGCCGGCAAGTGTGAAGTTATTTGTTTTACGGCAGAACATGGAAATGCTTTTAAGGATCTGACCCCGCAACGTGTTCGGACATTGCTTGAAGCGTGGATTGATCGCACATCAGAGTTATCTCAAGAAAGCTTCATCGAGCACATCGCACCTTTTGAAAATCGCGGAGAAGAAATTGGTGTGACTCTGTCTCATCCACACGGGCAGATTTATGCTTATTCATTTATCCCTCCGCGTGTCGAAAAGATGCTTGCAGCAGCCAACAGATACAAGGAACAAACTGGCAAGGTTTTATTCGATGAGGTTGTTGCCCGTGAGATTAGGGACAACGAGCGCATCGTTGCTAAGAATGATCGTTGGATCGCATTTGTTCCATACGCTGCACGATACCCATTTGAGATTCACGTTGCTCCATTAAACCCTGTTGCGGATCTAACTGGGTTAACGAACGCAGACCGGGAAGCATTTCCAGAAATTGCACTAGAAGTCACTCGCAGACTTGATGGTGTCTTTGGAATTGAGATGGCGTATATCGCCGCGTGGCATCAAGCACCTGTGCGAGCTGGCCGCGATGTCCTTCGTCTGCACTGGCAAATTACCAGTGTGCGACGTGCGCCTGGAAAATTGAAGTACCTGGCTGGTTCTGAATCTGCAATGGGTGCATTCATCATGGACATGCGTCCAGAACAATCTGCGGCGCAGTTGCGGGAAGTAGTTTTGTAATGCGTGTTTTAGTAACAGGTGGAACCGGATATATCGGTTCTACCGCCGTTGAAATATTGCTATCACGGGGTATTGAAATCTCGATTTTAGATGATTGCAGCACAGGTCATGCAGATACTGTCCCTGCCGGAGTGCGTTTTGTTGAAGGTTCACTACTCAATAGCGCTCAGGTCGCTAAAGCTCTAATGCAGTGTGATGCCGTAATGCACTTTGCGGGCAAATCGTTAGTTGGAGAATCTGTTGAAAAACCTGATCTCTATCATTCGGTCAACGTTAATGGCACCCGCAACCTGTTAGATGAAATGCGTAAACAATCAATCAATAAAATTGTTTTCTCATCATCTGCCGCGACCTATGGAGAGCCAAAAGTTGTTCCAATTCTTGAAACTTCCGAAACTATTCCTACTAATCCATATGGTGCTACAAAACTAGCTATTGATCACATGATCACAGCCGAAGCTGCAGCACACGGGATCTCTGCTGCATCTCTGCGTTATTTCAATGTTGCAGGCGCGCTTAAGGCAGATCGTGGATGGTTGGCGGAGCGGCACAACCCTGAAACACATTTAATTCCTAATGTTTTGCGCAGCACGACAGAAAATCCTGTAAAAATATTTGGTACAGATTGGCCGACAGAAGATGGAACCTGCATCCGCGACTATGTGCATGTCATCGATTTGATTGATGCACATCTAAAAGCACTTGATTCATTGGGCAATGCTGGACATCAGATATATAACTTGGGCAGTGGTTCTGGGTACTCAGTGCGCCAGGTTGTTGCAGCGGCTAGTGCTGCTATAGGTCACCAGATTCCATTTCTTGATTCTCCACGCCGCGCGGGTGATCCTGCGATTCTGATTGCAGATATTACTAAAGCACAATCACAACTCGGTTGGGAACCAACCAGAGATTTGAATGTAATGGTTTCAGACACTTTGAAATCTATGGCGTAGCCATGAGCGCAATTGAAGAGAAATTTCTTAAAACTTTTGGAGAAGAACCGGATTTAGTTGCAGCGGCTCCTGGTCGCGTTAATTTAATTGGCGAACACATTGATTACAGCGAAGGATTTGTTCTTCCCTTTGCCATCAAAGATAGAACTTTGGCCGCTGTCCGAAAGCGAGGTGACTCCTCCGTTCGAATTGCATCTGCACAGCGTCGTAACAAAATAGTCACTGTTGACATCGCAGATGTTAAGCCAGGACTAAAGGGTGAGTGGGAGCGATACGCACTAGGCGTGCTTTGGTCTATGGGAGTCACTAGCGGAGTCGACATAATGATCGATGGACATGTTCCACTTGGTGCGGGCTTGTCATCATCTGCAGCTCTGGAATGTTCTGTGGCAACTGCAATGAATCACTTGTTTGATATGGGATTTAACCTTGAAGAACTTGCACGCTTGACACAAAAAGCTGAAAATCAATATGTCGGAGTCCCCTGCGGCATCATGGATCAATCTGTATCTCTCATGGCAACTCAAGGATTCGCACTTTTACTTGACTGTCGTGATCTTTCAACTCGCAATATTCCATTTGATGTAGCATCACACGGATTAGAGCTATTGATAATCGATACTCAGGCACACCATGCTTTGACCGATGGCGGTTACGCAGAACGTCGGGCTTCGTGTGAATCAGTTGCAGCTAAATTAAGGGTTAAATCAATGCGTGAATTAACGATGACGGATTTAGATGCAGCTCGAGATCAGATAACACATACCGAATACATCAGAGCACGCCATGCGGTCGGTGAAGTAAAACGTGTTCTAGATTGCGTGGATGCATTAAGTATTGCTGATTTTGCAAAGGTAGGAGAATTGATTAACCAGTCCCATGTATCTCTGCGCGATGATTACACCGTTTCTTGTCCCGAATTAGATACAGCAGTTGAAGCGTCTCTGGCTGCAGGAGCAATGGGATCACGAATGGTTGGTGGTGGTTTTGGTGGTAGTGCGATCGCTCTAATTAAGGCTTCACAGACCGCACAAACTATTCACGCCGTTGAAAACGCATTTGCTTATAAGAAATTTAAGGCTCCACGCTTCTTTACTTCATTACCAAGCCAAGGCGCAGAAATACTTTCTAGACGCTAGTTTTGATCAAAAGGTTTACAGCGGGACGATTGATAAAACTTCTACCCCGCCTATTGCTCCCAAAACATTCAGCAGATCTGTTGGGTCGCTTCCTGGAATTGCAACAGTGATGTCGTCATAACCCTTGCCATCTTCGGACTTAACAACTGCGAGCGCTCGGATGTCTCCACCTGCTGCACCAATTGCGGATGCAAGTAAACCTAATGAACCGGGTCTATCTGGAATCGCTACGTTAAGTTGAAATAGTGCCATGGGTTAACAATACCCTGACACTATTTCAACCACACGACATTAATTAGATGGCGCAGAGCCTAAGGTGACGTTGAAACTCTTTGAGCCTCCGGATGGAAGTTCAACAGTTACGGTTATTGCGCTGCCCGGTGCGTATGAACGGATCTTCACAATCGCTCCAACCTGATCTGCAATCTTTACCCCATCAATAGCGGTGATTATCGATCCTGCTGGAATACCAGCCTTCTCAGCTCCTTCACCAGGGCTCAGACGCAAAATCTTTGCGCCGGTGCCTGTGTAGGTTGTATCAAAGAAGATGCCCAGAACTGGACGTGTTGATTTACCTGTCGCAATTAGCTCATCAATAACACGTTTCGCTTCATTAATCGGAATCGAAAACCCAAGTCCAATGCTTCCACTAGTGCCACCTGATGAAAGTGTTGCGATTGCAGAGTTGACACCAATTATCCGACCTTGAGAATCCAAAAGTGCACCGCCAGAATTACCTGGATTAATCGCTGCATCAGTCTGGATTGCATTAACAAAGGACTCAGCACCAACTGTTCCTGTTGTCACTGGTCGATTCAATGCTGAAATAATCCCGCTGGTTACTGTGCTAGCAAGACCAAGTGGCGAACCAATGGCAACAACTGATTCTCCTACACGGATGCTAGATGAATTTCCAATAGTGACTGTAGGAAGGTTGCCCTTGTTGACCTTTATCACCGCTATGTCGTAGGCAGCATCTCGACCAACTATTTGCGCGGAAATTGTGTCACCATTTAATAACTCAACCAAAATCGTTCCGGTAGTTACTGCGCTTTCAATTACATGGTTATTTGTGATGATGTAAGAAACCGCTTTATCTGATTTGTAAATAACGCCGCTTCCTGTGCCGCTACCCGCAGTTGAGGTGACCTTGATCGAAACAACTGATGGGGTAACAAGTGATGCAATGCTTTTCACATCAATTGTTGGAGCCCCCAATGTGAGTGAGGTTCTGGAAGTTGAACATCCGCTTGATTCAGCTAAGAAAATCGCTTGGGTTCTTTTATCAACACATACCTTTACACCAAGTGGTTCGGATGTAGCAGCGGTTGCAACGCCTCCGGCCAAGGTTGCACCTAACAGGAATCCTGCAATGACCTTTGTGGCAGTACTCTTCATCTCAACCTCTTTCATAGTTAAAAACAAGTTTTCACTTTAACCTGAGAGATAGTTTAGAAACGCCTTACTTATTGGTGCAACTTTTACAAAAGGACAACCCAGCCACTCTTAACGGCCACTTTGATAACAGGCAGAGGTTTAGTTGCAGGTCCTGAAACGACTTTTCCTTTTTTGAATGGGTCGAAACTGGCATTGTGCACATCACAAACCAATAACTTTCGTGGGGCAAAATACTGGGCTAAGCCACCTTCGTGAGTACAGATAGTTTGATACGCAAAGACACCGGTCTTGGTACGAAACAAGGTTGCTGGTGCGCCATTTTTGAGTTGAAACGAGAACGTACCGCCAACTTTGATCTTGCTCAATTTAACTATCTGTTGGTTGGCAGCAAGGGCGGGAGTTCCAAACAGTGTTGTGCTTGCGCCGATTAGGGCCATGCGAAGCGCCGATCTACGCGTGAGCTTCATGCTCCCTGACTTGGATTCGAACCAAGAACCTGTCGATTAACAGTCGACTGCTCTGCCGTTGAGCTATCAGGGATTAACGGTGCAAGCGCAAACTCTAGCGCACACACGGGTTTGGGCAAAAACTAGAGGCTGCCGAGCGCCAAATCATGCAAAGAACGGCGGGCGCTTTCTAATGCAACTAATTGGGCAAAAGCGGCGGTGTATTCGATCTCATTTTCTACTGGATTTAAGCGCTGAAGCGATGATTTTAGTTCGGCGATAGAACGTGAAATTGCGACTTCCCGCAAACGCGCCACGATGCTTGCAACATATGTAGCTGTTGGCTTTCCATCGGCGCGGATCGGTTCGACAGTTAACTCTGTAAATAATGCCTTCACATTTTCATCAACAATATTTTCTGGTGAAATCCTTTCAACAGAATCAATCGCCAAACGTAATGCCACATATGCAGGATGAGTAAAAGCCCCTTGCTCTATCGAACTCCATAGTTCGCCCACAAATAGTGATGGCTCTTGCAGCTTTGCCTTTAAAACTTCACGTTCAAGAATCAATCGTGCTTCATTGGGATCTGGTCTGAAATTTGGCTGAGCAATTGTTTCTTCAACTGCAGATTGTTGTGTTGGAGCTGCCTTAACCCCACGAGAAACTGCGCGAGTAACAATTTCAACTTCAACACCCAGCCAACCTGCCAACAGTCGCGTGTATTCGGGGCGCAAGGACTTGTCTCTGATCTGTGCAACCAAAGGTGCAGCGGCATTTAGTGCGTTGATTCGACCTTCAGCTGAATCTAATTTGTGGTGTTTTAGTTCTGCGCGGATTGCGAACTCAAATAGCGGAACGCGACGTGCAATCAAATCACGCAATGCTAGATCGCCCTTTTCTTGACGAAGTTCACAGGGATCTAGTCCATCAGGCTCGACAGCAACAAATGTTTGTGTCACAAACTTTTGGTCTTCGCTAAATGCGCGCAGCGCGGCTTTTTGTCCTGCTGCATCACCATCGAAGGTAAAAATAACTTCGCCACGGAAAGCATCATCATCCATTAATAATCTGCGCAAAATGCGAATATGGTCTGCACCAAATGCAGTACCGCAGGTTGCAACCGCAGTTGTGATCCCTGCAAGATGGGCTGCCATTACATCTGTGTAGCCTTCAACGATAACTGCTTGACGTTTCTTAGCGATCTCTTTCTTAGCAACATCAAGTCCGTATAAGACCTGGCTTTTCTTATAAATCGGGGTTTCGGATGTATTTAAATACTTTGGACCTTGATCGTCCTGGTCACTAGCTAACTTTCTGGCACCGAATCCAACAATGTCCCCCGAAATATCTTTGATTGGCCACATCAATCGATTACGGAATTTATCGATTGGTCCACGTTGGCCCATCTTTGAAAGCCCCGCTAATTCAAGTTCGTCTATTGTGTAGCCCAACGCGCGCAAATGTTTTGTTAGGCCATCCCATTCATCTGGTGAGTAACCAACACCAAATTGCTCACAGGCTGCTTTATCAAAGCCACGCTTTGTCAGTAATTCGCGGCCGTGTGCAGCTGTTGGCGATGAATTGAGCTGTTCCTGATAAAACTTTGCTGCCTCTGCATGTGCTGCGATTAAACGGTTACGAGTTCCTGAAGTAACCACCGGTCCGGTGCTGGATCCTTCGTCATATCGAAGTGTGTAGCCAATGCGATCTGCTAGTCGTTCGATAGTTTCAGTAAAAGTTAAGTGGTCAATCTTCATTAAGAATGCGATGACATCGCCACCTGTTTGGCAACCAAAGCAATGGAAATATCCCTTGCTTGGTGTCACATGAAATGAAGGGGATTTTTCATCATGAAATGGGCACAAACCTTTTTTCTGTCCGCCGCCTGCATTTTTTAACTGAACATAGTCAGCAACGACTTCGTCGATGGGTGCACGATCTCGGATGTATGCAACATCTTCATCTCTTATGCGCCCACTCATGTTCGTACCTTACCGATTAGCAAGTAGGCGTGCATGCAGGGCATAGGCACCCGGGTCAGTTAGCGCTGCTACTTGGTCAATAATCACGCGCATTTTGGCGATTTCATCTGACGCCTCGTTCCAGGGCTTCTGAAAGTACGAATCTAGTTCGTTCGGATACTTCAATAACATCTGGACAAGCTCACCAATGATTACCTGTTGCTTTGCATATCGATCTTGTGAATGAGCCGCATTAATCAAATAATGTCCAGCAATTGCTTTTAAGAAATCTACTTCAAGTTTTTGTTCGCGTGGAATTTCCAAATCGGCGCTATAGCGTGAAAGCGGTCCATCCCCATGGACTGCACGAGTTTGAACTTCCGCAGCTAAAACAAAGCGGCCAATCAATTGGCTAGTTGAATCCTTCATGCGGGCAAGGCTGCGATGACTTCCGTCGTAATAGTGTGGCCAAGCCGAAAGTGCCGATAGACGTGCATGGGCATCTAGTGCTTCTTGTTCTGTTGCATCGCTTTTGTAATCAACTGTCATAACTTTGTACAGCTCTGAAAAGTCTTGTTCGAAATTCTTTACCGATACTTGCCCAGCAAAGATTGCATCCTCTAAGTCATGTACTGAATATGCACAATCATCAGACCAATCCATAATTTGAGCTTCAATGCATTTTTTGCCTGCGGGTGCATCTGTGCGCATCCAATTAAAGATTTCGACATCGTCATCGTATACACCAAATTTGCGTGGATTTTCTGACCGTGGCCAGGGGTACTTTGTTGCACCATCTAATGACGCTCTTGTTAAATTGAGTCCAATACTTTTGCCATGTGCATCCACTGTCTTTGCTTCTAGACGAACCAGCAATCTAAAACTTTGCGCATTACCTTCGAAGCCGCCAAATTCTTGTGCAATTTCTGCTAAAGCTTCTTCACCATTGTGACCAAAGGGTGGATGGCCTAAGTCATGTGACAGACAAGCGGTATCTTGAAGATCAGGATCTGCACCTAGTGATTCGCCAAGTTCGCGACCAATCTGTGCGCATTCCAATGAGTGCGAAAGTCGTGTGCGCTGAAAGTCATTTTCCCAAGGGACTGCTACTTGAGTCTTTGCTGCTAATCGTCGCAATGATGCTGAATGAATTACTCGTGCACGATCACGCATAAATTCTGTGCGGCCCGCGCGTTTTGCTGGTTCATCTAAGAACCGCTCTTGGTCAAATGCGCTATAGCTCATGAAAATATCTTAGTGAGAATGTCTGCCTCAGGTAAGTGATCACTTATCTGTATGCCGCGTTTGCCTACAGTTATGTAGACCAAATATGCACCGGCTTCGCGAAGTAAATATCTATAACCGCTATTTGCAATTGTGTTGGGACCAGTTTGTACGGGTGAACAAGTACCAATGATTCCTTGATCATTTGCCATAGCCATTGCACGCTTGCAGTGATACGGATCGGTCACAATGATGACATCGCTGACATAACGCTTTTTCATTACAGCTGCATATGCTTTAGTGCTTACTAAGGTATCTCGACCTTCTTCAATTGCCATGATCTTCTTTGCCGGGATTCC
>WLCR01000021.1 GCA_009705235.1 Actinomycetota bacterium
ACCCGAAAGGCCAACCATGAGAGCGCTCGTTATCGGCGCAGGCGGAGTTGGCAGTGCAATCGCAAATATCGCATCCCGTAAGTCATTTATCACTGAGTTAGTTATCGCTGATTACGATGCTTCAAAAGCGCACGCTGTCACCCAGAAAATCCAAGACCCACGATTTACGTCAGTGGAGGTGGATGCCGGCGATCTGGCGGCTCTCGAGGGATTGATCCGTAAGGTCAATCCCGATGTTGTAATCAACGCAGTTGACCCTCGCTTTGTGATGAACATCTTTAATGCATCAAAGAATGCAGGCGTTAATTACATTGATATGGCCTTGTCACTTTCTATTGCACACCCAACAGATCCATTTAATAAAGTTGGAGTTAAGTTAGGCGATGATCAATTTGCCCAACACGATGCATGGTTAAACCAAGGCAACTACGCACTTATCGGTATCGGTATTGAACCTGGTATGAGCGATATTTTTGCACGGTATGCCCAGGATTATTTGTTCAGTGAAATTGATGCTGTAACAATCTTGGATGGATCAAGTCTTACGGTCGATGGATATGAATTTGCTCCATCATTTTCAATTTGGACAACTATCGAAGAGTGTCTGAATCCCCCACTAATTTGGAATGAAGGCTGGCATACCGCTAAGCCATTTACTGGTGGCGTGACCTTTGATTTCCCTGAAGGAATTGGCCCAGTTGAATGTGTCGATGTTGAACACGAAGAAGTTGTTTTGATTCCACAAAAGGTAAATGCAAAGAGAGTTACCTTTAAGTACGGACTTGGAAACGACTTTATTGAAAAGTTAAAAACAATCCATGCTCTAGGGCTATCAAACAAGGAGAAAGTCAACTACCGTGGAATGCAGATCGCACCTCGTGATTTCTTAGCATCCTTATTGCCTGATCCTGCAACAATTGGTCCAGTTATGCACGGTAAGACCTGTGCGGGTGCTCATGTCGCTGGACTGAATAAAGATGGCAAGCCATATGCGTGCTACATCTACAACGTTGTTGACAATGAATGGTCGATGAAAAATTATGGAGATCAAGCAGTTGTGTGGCAAACAGCGATTAATCCAGTCATTGCAATGGAGTTAATCGCCAACGGCACCTGGAAACCTGCTGGCGTTGTTGGTCCTGAATGGCTAGAACCAAAGCCATTCTTAGATTTAATCGACTCGTACGGTAGTAGCTGGCACATTCGAGATGAAGATCCCGCAGGTTTGGCTTTGTAAATGGCTAAACGCACCTTCGATGTTGTAGTAATCGGATCAGGATTTGGTGGTTCGGTATCTGCGCTTCGGTTGCGTGAAAAGGGGTACTCAGTTGCAGTACTTGAAGCGGGGCGCAGATTTGAAGATAAAGATTTTCCGAAAACCTCTTGGAGAATTAACAAGTTTCTATTTGCACCTGCTTTAGGTTTGTATGGCATTCAGAGAATTCATGTTCTTCCGGACGTCTTGGTTTTGTGTGGTGCAGGTGTTGGCGGTGGATCTTTGGTTTATGCCAACACTTTGTATCAACCTGGCGATGCATACTTCAATGACAAACAGTGGGCTTCCATAACAGACTGGAAAAGAGAGCTAGAACCCTGGTTCGATCAAGCTCGTCGAATGCTTGGCGTGACCGAGAACCCATATTTTTCCAACAGCGATCAAGCGATAAAGGATGTTGCCGATGAAATGGGCGTTGGTCACACATTTCGGATGGCACCTCTAGGAGTTTTCTTCGGCGAGGGGAAAGGGGTATCCGCTAAGGATCCATTCTTTGGTGGCGTAGGACCTGATCGAAATGGATGTCAGCAATGTGGTGCATGTATGACAGGTTGTAAGTTCAATGCAAAGAACACCTTGCCAAAGAATTATTTAGGTCTTGCAGAATTAGCTGGAGCAAAGGTATTTCCATTAACAACAGCCACAAAGATAGAACAGTTAGATAATGGTGATTGGAAAGTTACAACCAAGAAAACAGATGATTCTTTTGGTTCTCGGGGAGATGTTTTCTATGCAAAGGATTTGATTATTGCAGCGGGCACATTCAACACTCAGAAGCTATTACATAAAATGAAAGATTCAAAAGTTCTTCCCTTTATATCCGATCGATTGGGTGATTTATCTAGAACGAATAGTGAAGCACTGACAGGTGCGATAATGAAAGATTCATCCATAGATTTTAGTGAAGGCAGTGCAATTACATCCTCCTTCTTTCCCGATGAGCACACACATGTCGAGCCTGTTCGTTATGGAAAGGGCAGTAATTTGATGGGGCTTCTGCAAACCGTAATGACAGATGGATATTCATCAAAGGAGCGCCGTAAACAATGGTGGAACCTTTTAATTGCAAAACCTTCTACAGTAAGAAAAATTATGGATGTTCGGAAGTGGAGTGAGAGAACAGTTATCGCTTTAACAATGCAAAATGTGGATTCATCTATCTCGGTAAGGTCAAAAAGAAATTGGTTTGGCTGGCACTTAACTTCTACAAATGATCCTGAGCACCCCAATGCAACCTATATTCCTGCAGCTAACGAGGTTGTCAGGCGAATAGCTGCAAAGCATGGCGGAAATGCTGCTGGACATATTGGAGATCTAATTGATGCTCCTTTTACCGCCCACTTTGTTGGTGGATGTGTAATCGGAGAAGATCAAAACAGTGGCGTGATTGATCCTTATCATCGCGTGTGGAACTATCCATCGCTACACATTGTTGATGGCTCAACCATTACCGCAAATTTGGGTGTAAATCCCTCGCTAACTATTACTGCTCAGGCCGAACGTGCTTTATCGTTATGGCCAAATAAGGGAGAGATTGATTCTCGCCCAACGCAAGGGCAGAGATATGAATCTTTATCCCCCGTTGCACCACATGCACCATTTGTTCCACAAGGGGCATTTGGTGAACTCAAGATTCGATAGGAGAAAACAATGCAATCGTGGGCGCTAGTTACCGGTGCAACTTCTGGAATAGGTGAAAGCTTTACTAGATTGTTGGCGGAAAATAACTACAACATTGTTTTAGTTGCCCGTGATTTACCGCGTTTGCAGGAGAGAGCTACCGGGCTTGAGGCAAAATTCAATATCAAAACCCATCTTATTCAGGCAGATCTTGCAACAGATTCCGGTTGTAGTTCGGTCGAGCAGTACATCGCAAATAATCACATTGATGTGTTGATCAATAATGCAGGGTTTGGCATCAATAAGGCTTTCACGCTCTCGCAGTTAGATGCTGAACAACAGTTATTGGACGTTCTGGTTCGTACCCCAATGCGGCTGATGCATGTGGCACTTCCCTTGATGAAGCAACGAAACAAGGGCGTAATCATCAATGTTTCATCTGTTGCCAGCTTTATCGCTGGTGGCACATACAGCGCATCAAAATCGTATCTAACGGTGTTGTCTGAGTCTGTTCATACCGAACTAGCTGGCACTAATGTGAAAATCAGCGCCCTGTGCCCTGGGTTTACTCGAACCGAGTTCCACCAGCGTGGTCGGATGTCCATGAAGGGGTTACCTAGCTTCTTATGGCTGGATTCAGATGAGTTGGTTGCAAAGGCCTGGAGCGATGCGCTCAAGGGTGAAGCGATTTCAATTCCTGGTTGGCAATATCAACTCTTGGTCTTTCTAATCAAAAGGTTGCCACGATCTATTGTCAGAAAAGTCGGAATGAATGTGCGGAAAAAACAACGCACGAAATAGTCATACCTACTGATTCTCGGCGTGTTTTAAGTCTTCCTTAAGCAGTAAATCGATAGTATGGCCTCTATTACAACGAAAGGTTCTTTCATGCTTCGCAAAATCGCATCATTATCAGTAGCACTAATTGTCGCCGGCGGCGTCATGGTTGCTGTTCCAGCCAATGCCGCAGCCAAGGTTTCAAATGGTGTCGCGTGCACAAAGTCAGGATCAACTACCAAGGTAGGCAAAGTGACATACAAGTGTGCGAAGAACCCATTTGTATCAAGCACAAAGTTGACATGGTTGAATTCTGAATGCTTAGCAGCAGGAAAGTCCACACTTGCCGCAGAGAAGACTGCACGTGAAACAGCAGCTAAATTCACTGCACAAATTCCAGTCATCGAGCTTGGAATTGCAACAGAGACAGCCAACCGTGCAGAGATTCAAACGAAAATTGCCGCGGCAAATCTCCGACTTGTTGGTGCACAAACAAAGCTTGCAGCTGCAAAAACAGATGCAGACAAGAAATTGCTGACAACTGCTGTGGCTTCATGGACATCTGCGATTCGTGGATACGAAAGCAAAGTGCGCAATATTGATCAGGTAATCAAGAGCCTTGAAGCGTCAAAGCTTGCAGCGGTTAACAAGCCGGTAGAGCTCGCAACCGATGTAAACATCAACCGCGAAGATGCAAAGCTATTTTGTATGAAGGGTCTATAAGACCTTAAATCTTCATTAAAAACCCGCTGCCAACACGGTAGCGGGTTTTTTCTTACCTATGGATGCCCCTATTTCATTATTGTTTGGATCTTCCTATCCTCAAAACATGCGAGTAGTCAGATTTTCAGGGGTTTACTTGCTAGCCATCTATCTGTTTCTTCATCTGCTATTCCCAACAGAGTGGTCTGAGTTAATTGCTTACAACATCGTCCCTGTTGCTGTAATTGTTGGGATAGCTTTTGCACCACACATAAGTGATGGAGTTGCCAAGCCAAGTATTGCCATCGCAGTGGTGTTTTGGGCTTTTGGTTCTGCTCTTGCCAGCGTAGCAATCTATTTTTCGTCACAATCGTTATCAAACAATATTTCTAAGGTTATGTACTTACTTTTTTATCCATTCGCAATTGTTGGGCTACCACGGCTGCTTGCAACAAAACGCACACTGACTGTAATTGAGCTTGTGGATTCCTCAATATTTGGCTTAGGTCTAAGCACTCTGTGTTCTGCACTTGTGGCAAAGCCTGTTCTCCCGCACTTTGATGGCAGTATAAGTGAAACCTTTTTTGCGATTGTGTATCCAATTGCAGATCTAATTCTTGTATGCGTCGTCTTTGCTAATGTTTCGATGCAGGGTTACTCAAGACGCGGAGTAGTGCTTATCCTCGGAGTAACCGTATTTGCGCTAACTGACTTTCTTTTCTTAATGCAAAATATCAATAGCAGTTATCACATGGGTTCATTGCTCGATACAGGATGGGTTATAGCGCTTGTGATCATTGCCGAAAGTTTTTGGCAGCCAGGAATAGATAGCAAAGCCCGTGAGGGAATCAATCCGGTTCTGATTTCAATTTCAGTTTCACTGAGTGCAACTTTGCTGGCGCTGATCGCTATTCGTCCAGATTACTTCCCACGATTTATTCTGATTCCTGCCATTGCGACCTTGGCACTGGCATTTGCACGCATGGCGCTTGCCTTAACTCAAGCAAAAAACATTGGTCAAGAAAGATTGTTAGCAAGGACTGATGAATTAACTGGACTACCTAACCGTCGACGTTTGGTGAGTGAGATCGATAGTTTTATCGAAAAAGAAGGAGCGTTGCTGCTCTTGGATCTAGATGGATTTAAACCAATTAATGATGTACATGGACATGAAACTGGGGACAAAATCTTGCAACAAGTTGCGCTGCGCTTTGAGCGCGCTTTGCCACATGGTGCTTTATTGGCACGACTTGGTGGAGATGAGTTTGGCGTTTTATATGAAGGTGGTCATGAAAGCGCTGTAGAGATTGCATTGGCTTTACGTGCGACTTTGTCCTATCCATTTCATATCAATAATCAAGAAATACAATTGGGTGTGAGTATTGGTGTTGCAAAAAACACTGGAGATAATGATTTGCTAGTGCGTGCAGATAATGCGATGTATAAAGCTAAGCGCGAGGGTCTAGGGGTTTGTCGGCTTTAATTTCCTGCAAGCGAGCAAGAGATTCCAGACGCTCAGTGGCATGATCAACCACTCGTTCTGGATACCCCTTGCTGTAACCATCAAGGAACAACCATGGTTCATGAATTTCGGATGCAGATAGGTGTGCTAATTCGGGAACGTATCTTCGGATGTAATCTCCGTTTTCATCAAAACGTTTTCCTTGTTCAATTGGATTAAATATTCGGTAATACGGAGATGCATCGGTGCCACACCCTGCTGTCCATTGCCAGCCATGGGCATTAGATGCAACGTCATAATCAACTAAATGTTGGGCAAAGAATCGTTCTCCAATTTGCCATTCCAGGTGTAAATCTTTTACTAGGAATGAGGCCACAACCATGCGGGTTCGGTTATGCATCCATCCTTCAGTAATCAGCTGGCGCATTGCAGCATCTACAAAAGGGTACCCAGTTTTACCTTCGCACCAAGCCTTAAATTGTTTACCAGGTTTGTCATATCGCATCTCCGCAAATTTAGGTGCGTAGTATTTAATATCTGTCATCGGATTGTTAAAGAGAACATCTGCATAAAACTCGCGCCAAGCAATCTCCTTTCGGAAGGTGTCGTGAGCTTTACTTTCGCCAAGATTTTCAAGCAAGGTGCGAGGGTGAATCTCTCCAAATTTCAAATATGTGCTCATCTTTGAGGTTCCATCAACCGAGGCAAGATTGCGATTTTCATCGTAACCATCTAGACCATTTTTCGTAAATGTCTTGAAGCGTTCAAGTGCAGCTTTTTCTCCCGCTGCAATTATGTGCACCCCCGCAGGAACTGGAAAATCAGGAAAGTTTCGATATTTATCGGTTGGTTGAACTACTGTGAATTTCTTTGGAGTCACAGCAGGGGCTCTGTATCCATGTGTTCGCCATCCACGGTAAAAAGGGGTGTACACCTTGTATGGAGTTGCATCACTTGGCTTTAGCACTCGACCGGGAGCAACGGCATATGGGCTTCCTGTACGAACTAACTTAATTCCTGCCGCTTCAACACGCTCATCGCGTTCTGCTCCGTAACGTTCATATTCGGCAGAAATATGAACTTCTTCCACGTCATATTGTTCAATAAGCTCTTTTAGGACTGTGACTTGTTCTCCTTCAATTATGTGCAAACGATTTCCAAGAGATTCATCTAAAGCCCTTAGAGATTGGCCCATATATGCCAACAATTTTTCACCAGCTTCATTTATTTGTGTCTTATCTAGAATAAAAAGTGGGATTACTTGATCTGCCGATTCGATTGCTGCTAACAAGGCAGGATGATCATTAATTCGAAGGTCGCGACGAAACCAGATGATTGATGTTTTCGTGACTGACATGGGATAATTCAATCATGATGCAAGAGATAAAGCGTTTTCAAGTCCGTGGGGTTCCGGGCGAAGTTGTGCGTCTGAAGTTTGGTGCACGAATTGTTGATTACTGGAAGCCACAAAAGGGATCAGACAAGTTGTTGATTGCCCATGATGGTCAAAATGTATTTGACGGTAAGTCCTCTACCCACCGTGGTCAGACGTGGGAAATGGCCCAATCAGCTATCCGCGTCAGCCGAGAATTAGGTATCTCTACCCCATCAATAATTGGTGTGTGGCATAGCTCTACAAAAGAAAATCCATGGGGGCGTGGAAAAGATCTAGTCCCAGAGAAGTACTTTCGTGAAGGCCTAGAAGTGCACAATGATTTTGCAAAGATAATCGAAGATAAGACGTTGTTGCAAAGCGACAGTTACTTTAGAGAAATTTTCGAAACAATCGTTCCAGCTCTGGAACCTGATATTGACCCCAAAAATACAGCGATGATTGGTGCATCCATGGGAGCGCTAGCAACTTTATATGCAGTGGCTCAAATGCCGCAGCGATTTACAACAGCGCTAGCTCTTTCACCACATTGGCCATTTGGTGCTAATGGTTTGGTGGAGAAAACAATTAATTCTTTACCACTTCCTGGAACTCATAAGGTGTGGATGAGTCATGGAACAAAAGGTTTAGATTCTGAGTACGCGCCTTTTCAAGCCTACGCTGATAAATTAATGTACGAGCGTGGTTACCGCACCAATGATTTTATCTCTCGTGTGTACCCACGTAGTGGTCACAACGAAAGATCCTGGGCTAAGTATTTAGATCAACCGCTTAGTTTTTGGCTGGACTCTAAGACCCAGACTCCTTGAGATTGCCAGGTTTTGGAGCAGCATTGCTAATTTACAGTTCGCTTCCATCATGGTGCGGAGATTGTAAGTTTGGTAATTGGGAAAACAAAACTTTCTCCTTTTGAATTGCGTGCGGTTGCCTTTAATTCAACCTTTTTCTTTGGGAAATCTAGTGGATTAACAAATATCGAATATGGAGCTCCTGTATCTATGCCTTGCGAGAGCCACTTAGTACTTCCTACATTTCTGGCAAAGAATTCAACTGACAAGAAGTCTTTTGAGCTTATCCCTGCTTTGACCTTGTAAAAGCCTGTTAAATCATCCACAGAAGTAGTTAGTTTTGTGTGCTTAGTAGCGAATTGATTAATGGTGCTCGTGGCCTTTAATACGATGGTAGAAAGTGCAGGAACAGTAAAGCTGACCTTGTTTTGATTGGTTGTCACCTCAGTAGCACCAAGGATTTGAGTCCATTCCCCGCCTGAAGTTGCGGTAGTTACTTCGACAATCTCATCAGTGTCGGAGTTATTGAAGGCTACTAAGTACTCTCTATTTTCTACAACATCTTTCTTTGAAATTACATATAAGGCGTACTTTGAATAGCGTTCGAGCATTGGGCCATTTGCTAAGGCAGGGTTGCTTTTACGAATCTCTGCTAACTTGATCAGATATTTGGCTACCGGGCTTTGGCTAGTGGCTGAAAATGAATCCCCGTTTCCAATCGGTGAGCCACCAACTCGAACTTCATTTTTCCACAGTTCGATATCGGTTGGGAACATATCTTGTCGTGCAAATTGATCTCTACCAGAATTTGAGCCGGTCATTCCGACTTCGTCACCGTAATAGACGACTGGAATGCCACGTGAGAAATACATCAAGGCGTTAGCTAAATTAGTTCTAGGTAATAACTGATCTGCTGGTTGAATCCTTTTATTAGCAATTGTGTATCCGACTCGACCAACATCGTGATTGCCTAAAAATGTTACTAGATTGCTGGCTGATGATTGTGCGCTGGTGTAATAATCATCATTTTCAAAAAGTGCCGACAACACAGGTGCATTGGAATATCCGGCCGCAAACTCTGTTGCTTTTGCCTGAAATGGAAAATCTAAAACAGTTTCGATCTTGTTTTGTCGTACATAGGTCATCAGGTTTAATGTGCTGTAGTCATAGACTTCACCAAAGATTGTGAAGTCTGTAATTTGAGATTTTTTGGCTGTAGCTTTTATTAATGGAGTCCAATTCTTAAAGAAATTGTCATCAACGTGGCGCGCAGTATCTACTCTAAAACCTGAAATCCCATACTTTGAAATCCATTTTCCATATACATCGGCCCAACCCTTGTACACAACAGGTTTTTCGGTAGCGAGATCATCTAGACCATAGAAATCACCGAGTTTGGTGCAATTTCCAACTCCCCAGCAACTACCTACATCTCCAACGTTGTGATAATTCTTGATGTCATTGAGCCATGCAGGATTCTTCAAATTCTTAGATTCCGCTGGAAGGTAGGCTTCATTTCCCAGATACTTAATGACATCGCCAGTGTGGTTTGTTACTACATCTAAAATTATCTTAAGTCCTAATTTTTTTGCACATTTAGAAAATTCGAGCATGTCAGCATTCGTTCCCAGATGTGGATCTACGTTGAGAAAGTCAGTGCCCCAATATCCGTGGTAACCAGAGCCAGCACCAATTGCTTCCTGCTGTGTTACGACAGGGGTCAGCCAGACCGCTGTAAAGCCCAATGACTTAATTCTGACCAAACCATCATCACCTGGCTCGCATGTTCCCGTTAATCCCTTGAGATCACCACCGTGCCAAAAAGCTGTTAGTGATGTATTGAAACCACCATTATCGTTGTTCTTCTTATCTCCATCTTTATATCTATCAGGCATCACAAAATAGATTAGATCCTGCGAAAGCCCAACCTTCGGCGAATTTAGATTTGCACCAAATGCGATCGTTGATAGTGAGAGAAAAATCGAAACAAATAGTGCAAGTGTGATCTTGCGTTTCACATTTATCCCTTTACAGATCCGGCGGTAAGCCCATTCACAATGTATTTTTGTAGTGACAAGAAGATGATAACGATTGGAATGGAGGCAAGGATTGAACCGGCAGCAAAAGCACCCCAGTTGCTTGCATACTGACCACCAATAAACTGTTGTAAACCAACAGCAACTGTTCGTCCACTCATTTCTACCAAGAACAAGCGCGCAACAATAAACTCATTGAATGTGCCAATAAAACTGAGTAAACAAACAACTGCTAATACAGGCGTTGCTAGTGGAATAAAAATCAACCAATAGGTCTGCATTGGGCTTGCGCCATCAATCTTTGCGGCTTCATCTAGCTCGGCGGGAATTGAATCCACAAAACCCTTTAGCAGCCAGATATTGACGCCCATTGATCCGCCCAAATAGACAAGAATCAAGCCTGCTTGGGTACCTAGGCCAATACCTGGTGCGAATGAGTACACACGTTCCATGATTACGTACACCGCTGAAAGTGCCAAGATTGCTGGAAACATTTGAACTAGCAGCAGTAACTGGATACCAAACTTCTTGCCCTTGAACTTCAATCGGCTAAATGCAAAAGCAGATGCTGCACCAATCACTACCGAGCTAATTGCAACTACTGAAGCGATAATTAGCGAGTTCTTTACCCATGACAAAAATGGAATTTTAGGTGAAGAAAACAGCATTTTGTAGTTTTCAAAAGAAATCTCGCGTGGCACAAACGAAGTCAGATTGAGGCTTCCACTTGGATTAAAGGAGGAAAGCACAACTAGATATAACGGAAACAAAGCAAAAATACACATAAATATTGCAAGCGTGTGACGCCACAGATTTTCTCTCAGCCATTTTGTCATCCGAAGGTCTCCATTACTTTTGATTTACGTAAGCCATAGAATGAAATTGACGCCACGAGGAAGAAAATCAAGACAGAAATTGCACTAGCAAGTCCAAAGTCAAGGACATTTCGACCAAATGCAATCTGATATGTGTAGCTGATTAAGATATCCGTGGCACCTGCAATTTCACCATCCAAGGTGTTTCTCGGACCACCACCCGTTAAGAGATAAATCAAATTGAAGTTATTAAAATTGTAGGCAAAGGATGCAATAAGAAGTGGTGACAAAATCTGCAAGAGCAATGGAAGAGTAATGCTTCTAAAGACTTGTCGTGGATTTGCGCCATCGATGGCTGCGGCCTCTTGGAGCTCTGATGGAATTGCCTGCAAAGAACCAGAGCAG
>WLCR01000022.1 GCA_009705235.1 Actinomycetota bacterium
CCTTCGGAAGGATCTAAATCTTGAATCGCACCAGCAAATGACAGCGCTGCTTCTTCATCACCACTAATTACTTCAGGTTCAATGCCTAAACGCTCGCGTACGCCATCAACAAATAAGTGGCGGTTTGTCGCATCGCGAGTTGCACTGGTTGCACAAAATCTAATTTTTTCAACCCCACGCTTTGCGATCTCTGCTGCAAATTTATCAACAGCTGCAAGTGTTCGTGTGATGGCATCTGGATGAAACTGTCCTGTTTGGTCAACGCCTTGCCCTAAACGAACAATTTCCATGTCGCGCACTACTTCGCGAAAATTACTGCCATCGATATCAGCAATCAGTAGTCGAATGGAGTTAGTGCCACAGTCTATTGCTGCTACTCGCATGGGTTATTCTTCCACCATTCAGGTAACTTTGCTAGCGCTTCATCACCTAGTGGATTTACATCGGGTCCTGCTGCAAGTGAATGTGCAACTAATGAATGCAAACATTTAACTCGGTTAGGCATTCCGCCTGCTGACACATCTGCAACTTCTGGTACATCTATACCTAATGCAGATCTCGATGCGATGTAATCATCATGTGCTGCGTGATAAGCCCCTGCTAGTTCGGCATCTGTTTCTAGGCGATCATTCATTTCACCCATTAACCCAGTTGTTTCAAGGGTAGAAATAACAGCCGTTAACCGCGGGCAGGTTGCATAGTAAAAAGTAGGAAATGGGGTGCCATCTTCAAGCCGGGGTGGGGTTTCGACTACAGCTGGCTTTCCACATGGACAGCGATATGCGATCGCATGAACATCACGAGGTGTGCGACCTAATTGAGTTTGAATGCAATCAAGATCGGACTGTGTTACTTCGCGCATTAATTGCCAGTCTCGCTAATAGATGCAATAAGTCTTGAATACCAAGGTTGCCCATCAGTCAATGCGCTTGCAATCTTCGTAGGCGTGTTGTTGGAATCTGAATTTGAATCATCAGTCACGATGTATTGACGCTCACCCGGCAAAACAAAATGCAAACGTTCACGCGCTTGAGATTTTATATAGTCAGGATCTTGCCACAGCAATAACTCTTGGCGCGCTTTCTGCAAAGCGGCATTATCTGCAGATAGCTGCGACTTTAAAGCACTTATCTGTGCTCGCTGTGTGAAGTAATGCTTCACTGGTGGAGCAATAGTTAATGCAAGGGTGAAGAAAATTGCTGAAAGCGCTAAAACGCGATTAGAGGTACGTCGACGAGTAAACCGAAGTTGACGACGTGCCATTGCTAATTCTTACGCCTTAAAGCGTGGAAATGCGTCACGACCCGCGTAACGTCCACCTTCAGCTAGCTCTTCTTCGATGCGAAGAAGTTGGTTGTACTTTGCAACGCGTTCTGTTCGCGCTGGAGCACCTGTCTTGATCTGGCCACAATTAAGAGCAACAGCCAAATCAGCAATAGTTGTGTCTTCAGTTTCACCCGAACGGTGACTCATCATGCTGCGGTAATCAGCACGGTGCGCCATTTCAACCGCATCGATTGTCTCTGTCAATGTTCCGATCTGATTTACTTTAACCAACAGCGCGTTTGCTGTGTTTCCAGCGATTCCCTTTGCAAGGCGCTCTGGATTAGTAACAAATAAATCATCTCCAACGATCTGGATGCGAGAACCAAGAACTTTAGTCATCTCTGTCCAACCGGCCCAGTCTTCTTCATTGAGCGGATCTTCGATTGACACGATTGGATAGGCATCAACGAGGGATGTGTAATAGGCAATCATTTCATCAGATGACTTTAGAGCGCCTTCAAATTTGTACTTTCCGTTTTCGTGGAATTCAGTTGCGGCTACATCCATTGCAAGTCCGATTTCAGAACCTGGCTTGAATCCTGCTGCTTCGATTGCTTCAAGAATTAAATCAAGAGCTGCGCGATTGCTGTCTAGATTAGGAGCAAAGCCACCTTCATCGCCGACAGATGTTGCAAGTCCGCGCTTTTTTAAGACAGCCTTTAATGCATGATAGATCTCGGCACCCCAGCGAACAGATTCGCGGAATGTTGGTGCACCAATTGGCGCGATCATGAATTCTTGAATATCAACGTTTGTATCTGCGTGTGCTCCACCATTAAGAATGTTCATCATTGGAACGGGAAGAATATGAGCGTTTGGGCCACCTAAGTAGCGGAACAATGAAAGATCCGATGATTCTGCAGATGCTTTAGCAACAGCCAATGAGGCACCAAGAATTGCATTTGCACCAAGACGTGATTTGTTTTTAGTTCCATCAAGAGCGATCATCGCTGAATCAATAAGACGCTGATCCTGTGAATCAAAACCGATGATCTCGGGTCCAATTTCATCATTAACAAAAGCGACCGCTTTTTCTACACCTTTACCAAGGTAACGCTTGCCACCATCACGAAGTTCTGCCGCCTCAAAGGCACCAGTTGATGCACCGCTCGGAACGGCAGCACGTGCCTGTGTTCCATCTTCTAATTCGATTTCAACTTCAACCGTTGGATTTCCACGGGAGTCCAAAATTTCACGTGCAGCTAATGCTTCGATGATTGCCATTGCGTATCTCCTCAAAATATTTCTAACTTCGGGTTTCTTAAGGCTCTGGCCAACCTCAACGCTGAAATGGCACCTAATTAACTAAGACAATCCTACCGTGAGTTATGCGGGGCCAATCTGTTCGGCTATGCCCATGGCTTCCTTGCGCAAGGCAGCCTCGGCATCAATCCCATTGGCATGTGCCCACGCGATTACTGCAAGTAGAGCTTGGCCAACAGCGCCTTCATCGGCAGTGCCATCGATTGAAACGCTATTAGGAGTTGACACTGCAACACCATATTTTTCTGCGCGGTACAACAACTTTTCAACTAACGGCAATGCTGGTTGTGACATTGCAACACCATCTAGAGGTGATGTGCGGCCCTTTTCCTTTTTCTTAATCTCTTCCCAATTTTCTAACACCTCTTGTGAATCTCGAACTTCAACCCCTGCAAATACATGGGGGTGTCTGCGAATTAATTTGTCTGCAATCCCTTGTGCAATATCTTCGATAGAAAAGGGATCTGTTGGGTGTTCTTCTGCCATGCGGGCATGGAAATAAACTTGCAACAAAACATCGCCTAGCTCTTCACGCATATCAATACGGTTGCCAGATTGCACAGAATCCACAAATTCATAGGACTCTTCCAGCAGGTATTTAAGAAGTGATTCATGTGTTTGCTCTGCATCCCATGGGCAACCACCCGGTGAACGCAAGGTGTTCATTACTTCAACTAAGCGTTGAAGTTGTGAACCGTGCATCGCCAATTACTTCTTTACTGAAGGGTTTAGTTACCTGAAGGAGTTACGGCAGATGATGCAGGATCGACTGCGACAATATCTGCTGTATTTGGATCCCATTTACCGTAGCGAGGATTGACTGTTACGCCCATCTCTTTTGATTTTGCAACTATCAGCTTTTGAATCTCAACTCCGACCTGATCTTCAGTCACACCACTTGATACAAGTGCCTGACTAATTTTGTCTGACAAAGAAATTGCTTCGATGTAAGCATCTAGATCAGCTGGAGCAATTCCTGCATTTACTAATGCTGTTGGCAGAGAAGCTTCTCCTCCAATTTGTTCCAGAATACTTGCACGGCGAGTATCAATCTCTGCCTTAGTAACTTCAATCTTTAACTCAACGCCTAGTGCGCGTAAAATAGTGCTGAACAAGTGAAAACGAAGTTGGCCACGATTAAGTGCTTCGCCTGTTTCCAACTGCATCTGTGATGTATCAATCTTTGCGCGTTCGGCAAGAATTGAATCAACACTTCCTTGCACCTTTGCTTGAGTGATCTTTGTGTCACCTATGGTCGCTGCCGCTCCAACTTGTGAACATCCAGTTAACAAAAACGCTGCTGCCACGATCAATGCAAGAATCTTCTTCACTATGAGCTCGCTTTCGGTACTTCGCTTAGTTGGGTAACGGCCTCGACGACCCAGGCCAGAAGAGAAGTATCCACTACGACAGGGGCATTCTGAGACGGATTCCATGAGGCCGCCTTTGGCAATGCCACTAAAACCGTGCTTGCCGCACCCTTATAGAGCGATCCTGGATATAAACGTGTCAAACGTAACTGACGAGATTCAGGTAATACCAATGGAGCCAATCGCAGAAACTTGCCCTGTACGACAACTTCGGTCAACTTCACAGCTTTTGCTTGTGCGCGTAATGCAGCAACACCTAACAGGGCTTTGGCTTCTTCAGGTAATTCTCCAAAGCGATCTAGTAACTCAGCTTCGATGGATGAAACATCGGTTGGAGATTTCACATCGGCTAGTCGACGATACAAATCAAGACGCAATCTTTCTCCAGGAACATACTCCGACGACAAATGGGCGTTGATCGGAAGCTCGACTTTGCACTCAGAAATCTTTTCTTCTGTTTCAATGATTCCAGATTTATATTCTTGAACAGCTTCGCCCACCATGCGCATATACAAATCAAAACCAACATCTGCAATGTGACCCGATTGTTCACCACCCAACAAGTTTCCAGCACCACGGATCTCTAGATCCTTTAAAGCCACACGCATTCCAGAACCAAGGTCCGTGTTTGTTGCAATTGTTGTTAAGCGTTCGTGAGCTAATTCGGACAGTGGTTCATCAGCTGAATACAAGAAATATGCATATGCGCGCTCACGACCACGTCCCACACGACCTCGGATCTGATGCAATTGTGAAAGTCCAAACCTGTCTGCGCGTTCAACAATTAAAGTATTAGCATTTTGAATGTCCAAGCCGCTTTCAACAATTGTTGTGCAGACCAGCACATCAAAGTCACGGTTCCAGAAAGCAAGGATTACATCTTCAAGTTCACCTTCAGACATCTGACCATGTGCAACACGGATTCGGGCTTCTGGAACAAGTTCCTTTAGGTGGATCGCTTTGCGGTCAATACTTTCAACGCGATTATGCAAATAGAAAATTTGACCATCGCGTAGCAATTCTCGATGTATCGCAGCAGCTATCTGTGCTTCTTCGGCAGGCCCCACATAAGTAAGAATCGGATGGCGCTCTTCAGGTGGCGTTGTAATGGTGGACATTTCTCGAATCCCAGTAACAGCCATTTCAAGTGTGCGCGGAATTGGTGTTGCAGACATAGCTAAAACATCGACCGTTGTGCGTAATTTCTTTAAAGACTCTTTTTGCTCAACTCCAAAACGTTGTTCTTCATCAACAATTACTAACCCCAAGTCTTTAAATTGCACATCATTTGAAAGTATTCGATGAGTACCAATAACTACATCAACAGATCCTGCAGCCAAATTAGCCAAAATCTCTTTACTCTCTTTAGCTGTATTAAACCTAGACAAACCAGCAACTTTTAATGGAAAACCTGCATAACGTTCTTCAAAAGTCTTTGAATGTTGTTGTACTAAAAGTGTTGTTGGTACTAGGACTGCAACTTGTTTGCCATCCTGTACAGCTTTAAATGCGGCACGGATTGCTATCTCAGTTTTTCCATATCCAACATCGCCGCAAATAATTCGATCCATTGGGTACGGGCGTTCCATATCTTGCTTTACATCATTGATTGTTGACAGCTGATCGGGTGTTTCAATGTATGAAAATGAGTCTTCTAGTTCGCGTTGCCAGGGTGTATCTGCTGAAAATGCAAAGCCCGGAGAACTTGTACGCGCGGCATATAACCTGATTAATTCACCAGCAATCTGGCGAACCGCCTTACGAGCGCGACCCTTTGCTTTTTGCCATTCTCCGCTTCCGATGCGATGAACAGTCGGGGCTTCCCCTCCTACGTACTTCGATACTTGTTCGAGTGCATCTGTCGGAACAAATACTCGATCACCTGGTTGACCACGTTTTGCAGGTGCATATTCGATAATCAAATATTCTCTAGTGACACCAGAGACCGTACGCTCTAGTAATTCAACATAGCGACCAATTCCGTGTTGTTCGTGAACAACATAATCACCACTCTTTAGCTCTAAAGGATCAATTGCTTGTTTTCGTTTTGATGGCATGCGATCACCATCTTTAACGCTTCCCTTGCTACCGGTTAAATCGCGCTCGGTCATAAAGAAAATTTGATCTTCAGCACTTTCAAAGCCATGCGTGATGATTGAGGTCGTTAGATAAATACTGCCCTTTGTCGGTGTTGCAACTAAATTTTCGATAATCTGAACGGGTAGGTCTGCACTTCTAAAGATCCCTGCGTATCGTTCGAGCATTCCGTGTCCGTGCGTTGCGAAAATGACCCTGCGGTGTTCTTCTAATGATTGGCGCAAAACTTCAACGGTGCGTTCGATGTCGCCCCGCATAGGGTCAATCGGTGAGTAATCTAAAAATAGAGTGTCCTGGTCTAAATCAGTTCCGAATGGACTTAATTCTGCTCTTGTTACACCGCCTGAAATAATTTCATCATCGAGCTCATCCCATGAAAGATATGTTCCAGCACCATCGTGCAGCGGTGCGATTCCACCCAATGCAGCGTTAGACCATGACGCATTCAAGAATTCTTCGTTGGTTGCTAATAAATCTGCTGCACGTGATCGGATGCGTTGCTCATCAATGAAAACGATCTGTGTGTTGGCTGGCATACGGGACAAGAGTGTTTCTGTCTCATCAATCAGCAATGGAATCAAAGACTCCATTCCTTCGAAAGCAATGCCTTCGGTTATTTTCTCTAGCATTTCTGCCGCAGCTGGATATTCCTCCTTTACTTCAATCGCACGGTGTTTAATTTCAGGTGTTAATAGCATTTCGCGGCAAGGATAAATCTCGACGCTACCAATAACGGGAGCGAATGTGCGCTGATCTGCTACTTCAAAATAACTCAAATCTTCAATTTCATCACCAAAGAAATCAATTCGAATCGGATGATTGTTTAATGGTAGGAAAAGGTCCACGATCCCACCTCGAACAGCAAACTCTCCTCGGCGTTCAACTAAATCTGTGCGTGTATACGCCAGTGACGATAAGTGGCGAACCAAAAGATCAAGTGATTGCTCTATTCCAATTTCTAATTTCATCAATGGCACAGATCCAAGGCTGCTAATGATTCGGTGGATTGCTCCGCGTACCGGTGTTACAACAATTGGATTTATTGAATGTTTGCTCTGCAAGGCGTACAGAGTTTGTATTCTCTTTGCCACTGTGTCACTTCGTGGGCTTAAACGTTCGTGAGGCAATGTTTCCCACGCAGGAAATTCCAAGACATCGTCATAGAGTTCACGTAATTCGTTAACAAGGTCTTCGCTGCTGCGACTAGAACTAGTAACAACTAATAACGGATGTGATGATGCGCGTGCGGCAAGTAAAAATGGATACATAGATTGCGGTGCCACAATATGAGATGCACTGGCTGAGGTTGGCAGGATGGGAATAAGTCCGCGCATGCGTGCCTCCAATGCCGTAAGGCCCCAATTCCTTTTGGAGGGGGGTCCAAATGGAGGGGCTTGATGTGGCAAGTGTAATTTGTTTTGTGCAGACCCTGTTACCTGAGAGGATTGCCCAATGAGCCAGAGTCCTATCGCTGCAGATGATGCAGGGTTACGTAGCGATGTGCGACGTCTGGGGGATTTGTTGGGTCAAACACTTGTCCGCCAAGAGGGACCTGAGCTTTTAGCATTGGTAGAAGAGGTACGTAAATCTGTGCGTGAAGGCAATGGCGCAGAAGTCCTTGCCAAATTATCGGTAGCTGACTCTGTCCAGTTAGTGCGGGCATTTAGTACATATTTTCACTTGGCAAATGTTGCTGAACAAGTGCACCGTGCCCGTGTATTAGCTGATGCGCGCGCAACTGGAGGTTCGTGGTTAGCTCGCGCCGTTGATCGCATTGAAATTGCACTAAAAGCTCAAACACCTGGACATGAATTAAGTAAAGAAGAGATTGAACTATGGGTCAGTGCAATGTCTGTGCGTCCAGTTTTTACTGCGCACCCAACTGAGGCGGCACGACGTTCTGTATTAAATAAATTAGGAAGCATCGCCGAATTATTAGATGATCCACGAAATCCTTCACAACAAGATCGTTTAGCAGAAACAATTGATTTATTGTGGCAAACAGATGAACTTCGTTTGGGTCGACCAGAACCTTTGGATGAAGCTCTTAATGCTTTGTACTATCTTGATGATTTATTCACAAAGACGGTTCCAGAAGTTCTCAATGACTTTGCCAAAGAAATGAAGCGAATTGACGTTGAGGTTCCGATTACTGCTAAGCCATTGTCCTTTGGTAACTGGATCGGTGGAGACCGCGATGGAAATCCAAACATCACCGCACAGGTAACAACTGATGCAATGGTGCTGCAGGTTGGACATGCAATCCGTGTAACTATTGCGGCGATGAATGATTTGCGCCAAATGTTGTCGGTTTCGACAAAAATTGTCGGGGCAACACCCGAACTGTCAGCTTCTGTTGAGAAAGATCTTGCGAATATTCCAGAATTTGAACCACGCTTCTTGCGCCTTAATGCAGAAGAGCCGTATCGCTTGAAAGCAACTGCGATCGTCCACCGCTTAGCATTTACTCGTGATCGACATGCTAAAGGTGCAGCACATGTGCCACATCGCGATTACGCAAACACCGCCGAGCTACTTGCAGATCTATTGTTAATGCGCGATTCGTTGAAGGCACACCGCGGCGAATTAATTGCTACAGGCTTACTTGAGCGCACAATTCGCACAGTCGCTGCATTCGGCATTAATCACGCCACTATGGATGTTCGTGAACATTCAGATGCACATCACAATGTTTTACAGCAGATTACCGGAATTGATGGATATCTCAGTAAATCTCATGATGACAAGTTTGAACTGTTAACACATGCTCTAGCAGATACGACAATTTTTGATACATCGGCTTTGGATTCATCTGGCAAGAAGACGCTAGATACTTTTGTTGCAATTAAAGATTTAATTGACCGCTTTGGGCCAGAAGCAATTGAAACCTATATCGTTTCAATGACTAAGGGTGCAGATGATTTAGTGGCGGCAGTAGTTATCGCCCAACATGCTGGATTAGTTTCATTAAAGGACAAAAAGGCTATTGTTGGATTTGCACCCTTGCTTGAAACCGTTGCAGAACTTCGGGCTGCAGGAGAAATTCTTGAAAAGCTTTTGAGTAATCCCGCATATCGCGCAGTAGTTTCTTTGCGCGGCGATGTGCAAGAAGTAATGCTTGGATATTCGGATTCAAATAAGGATGCAGGTATTGCAACCAGTCAATGGGAAATCCATCGTGCCCAACGTTCGTTGCGCGATGTCGCAATCAAGTACGGCGTTAAGCTCCGATTGTTCCATGGTCGCGGTGGTTCTGTAGGTCGCGGTGGCGGACCAACTTATGATGCATTAGTCGCATTGCCGTGGGGATCTGTTGACGGTCAGATAAAGATGACAGAGCAAGGCGAAGTAATTAGCGATAAGTACGCTCTGCCATCACTTGCTCGTGAAAATGTTGAGTTAACGTTGGCAGCATCATTAGAGGCAACAGTTTTAAATCGTGGCCCACGTCAGACCCCAGCAGAGTTAAAGTCGTGGGGCGATTGCATGCAGTTGCTGAGCGATGCATCATTTAAGCAATATCGATCATTAATTGATCAACCAGATTTGCCTGCCTACTTTTACGCATCTACTCCCGTCGAACAACTTGGTGATCTGTTCTTGGGTTCACGTCCATCTCGTCGCCCAGATGCTGCAGGTGGACTGGATTCATTACGTGCAATTCCATGGGTATTTGGCTGGACTCAATCACGTCAGATCGTGCCTGGTTGGTTTGGGGTGGGCTCTGGCTTAAAAGCTGCACGTGAAGCAGGACATTCAGATCTTTTGTCTCAGATGCTTAAGGATTGGCATTTCTTCACAACATTTATTAGTAACGTTGAAATGACACTTGCTAAGACAGATCTAGTTCTCGCAAAGCGTTATGTAGAAACACTTGTTCCTGCTCACCTGCATCATTTCTTAGATGAGATCCAAAGTGAGTTTGATTTAACTGTTGCCGAGATATTAAAGCTGACAGGGAAAAAAGCCTTGCTTGGAGATCAAGAGATTCTGGCTAGAACTTTGCAAGTTCGTGATGCCTATCTTTCACCAATACATTTGTTACAAGTTAACTTGTTAAAGCGAGTTCGTGATGCAGGTGAATCTGCAGATCCTGTATTGCGTCGTGCATTATTGCTAACAATTAATGGTGTTGCCGCAGGACTTCGCAATACAGGCTGAATGAGTTTTTCTGCTCTGTTTAACTATTGTGGGCTGACTGCGTTGCTTCTAGGCCTTTAGTAATCAAAGATTCCACCACATCTGCACCACGATCAATAAATTCAGCTAAATCTTTCTGCTCAATCTTTGAAAATGCTTTCAAAACAAAATCAGCAGGATCTTGTTGACCCATCGGGCGACCGATGCCCAAACGCACACGATAGTAATCAGGCCCATCAAATGAGGATGTCATTGACTTCAAACCATTATGGCCATTATCGCCACCAGCAAACTTGGTACGAATAGCAGCAAATGGAATATCTAATTCATCATGCAAAGCAATTATGTTTGCAGTTTCTACAGAATAGAAATTTGCAAGAGCTTTAATCGGACCCCCGGTTTCATTCATGTAGCTCTTTGATTTTGCAAGAATTATTGAATGTGTACGCGCATCCAATTTGTATGCTGCGATTTCTGTGCGGGATTTATGTGATGAAAACTTGATCGAATGGCGACGAGCTAACTCATCGATCACCATCTGGCCGATGTTATGACGTGTGGCAGCGTATTGATCTCCTGGATTACCCAGTCCCACTACCAACCACGTCATAACAACAAAGCCTAAGGGTTAAGCGTCCTTCTTCTCGGCATCTGCAGCAGGTGCTGCAGCATCTGTTGCTACCGGTGCTACTACTTCTTCTACTGCAGCAGTTGACTTCTCAGACAAGTGAACAACGATTGTCTTTGGATCAGACTCGAGTTCAACACCTGCAGGCAATACAACATCTGATGCGTACTTTGAAGAACCTGACATAAGTCCTTGGATGTCTACTTCAAGGAAGCTTGGAATAGATGATGCATCAACGCGTACATCGATTGTGTTGTTTACGTGCTCAAGAATTCCATCACGATCATGCTCACCAACTGTGTGAAC
>WLCR01000023.1 GCA_009705235.1 Actinomycetota bacterium
GATATCTACAACCATATTGCCTGTTGGCTCGTGGATTGGAAGACCAGCACCGATTGCCGCTGCCATTGGCTCTTCAATTATGTAGACCTTGCGAGCACCTGCTGCATAACCAGCATCTTTAACCGCGCGCTGTTCGACACCTGTAATACCTGATGGAACGCACACAACGATTCTTGGCTTAGCCAAGTAACGACGACGGTGCACCTTTTGGATGAAGTAGCGCAACATGCGCTCTGTTGTATCAAAATCTGCGATAACGCCATCCTTTAGAGGACGGATTGCAACGATGTTGCCAGGAGTACGGCCAATCATCTTCTTAGCTTCTATTCCAACGGCAAGAATTCCACCTGTATCTTGGTTAACAGCTACTACTGAAGGCTCGTTCAAAACAATGCCACGTCCGCGCACATAGACAAGAGTGTTCGCTGTGCCTAAGTCAACGGCCATATCGCGGCCGATAAATGACATTCTGCTTCCTTGTGACATTTTTACTCCTTGTACTTTTTTGTGCGGGGAATTAATTATTCGGGAAAAAAATCTGAATTTCACGAGCTGCTGATTCAGGTGAATCAGAGCCATGAACAATATTTTGTACAACTTTGGTTCCTTGATCACGAGCAAGGTCACCTCGGATAGTTCCAGGCGCTGCAACTGTTGGATCTGTTACACCAGCTAATGAACGGAAACCTTCGATAACTCGATTGCCAGATGCAACGATCGCAACAATTGGGCCAGACATCATGAACTCGACAAGTGGTTCATAAAATGGTTTTCCAACATGTTCTGCATAATGCTTTTCTAATAGTGCGCGATCTGCTTGCAGCATGCGCAAAGAATCAATTGCATAACCCTTAGATTCGATACGCGAAATAACCTCACCAACTAAACCGCGGCGTACGCCATCGGGCTTAACGAGGATAAGTGTCTTTTCTGTGCTCACCGCCCCAGTCTATTAGGGTTTTTTCGGGCTCGCAGCCAGCAAGGCAGCGCGAGCAGCCTCACCCTTGCGGCCCACAACGATGGCTGCCACCCATAGACCAATCAAAACCACCCCAATGATGAAGAAGGATGGCTCAACAAATCCGAAGCCGATCATCGCTATTTGCATGAGCGAACCAATTACAAATCCACCTGGTCGACGGACAAGCGCTGCTGAAACAAAAAGCAAGAATGAAACCACGCAACCATAGATAATCGCGGCGCTTGAGTGATCTTTCATAGCAAGAAGGATTGCAAAACCCATAGTCATGCTCTCAGCAATTAACACCGATGCTCCAAGAATTTTCATTGTGAAAACTTCTTTCGCACATATGTCCGAGCTTCGCCAACTGTTACAACAGATCCGGTAACAAGAATCCCCACTGTGTCTTCGCTCAGCGGACGCACAGCATCACCAACTGCTCGGTCCAGTGCGGCCTCTAGATTTGACACTTCAAATACACGATCTGCTCCAAAAATTTTGGATGCAATCTTTTCTAACTCACCAGATGGCATGGCACGTGATGAAGAACTTTGGGTAACAATGACATGATCAACAATTGGTTCTAGTTCTTGGAAAATTCCTGTTGCATCTTTATCCCCAAAAACACCAACAACAGCAATAATTTCATCAAAGTTAAATTCGTTTAGTAAGGTCTCGGCCAGAGCCTTTGCACCATGTGGATTATGCGCAGCATCTAAAATCACTGTTGGGTCACGATGTACAACTTCACAGCGCCCAGGAGATGTCACTGCGGCAAAGCCAGCTCTAACCGCATCGATATCTAGGGGCTGGTCTCCGAAGAACGCTTCTACTGCAACTAAAGCCGAAGCGGCATTTGCAGCTTGATGGCGACCATGCAACGGTAAAAAGATTTCATCGTATGTGTCATGAATACCTTGAATCGTTAACAACTGCCCACCAACAGCAACTGCGCGTGATGCCACTGAGTATTCAACGCCTTCGCGCACGACATCTGCGCCTACTTCAGCGGCCTTTCGGATTAACTCTTTGGCTGCCTCTGGTTCTTGCTGAGCAAGTACAACAAACCCACCCTCTTTAATGATTCCGGCCTTTGTTGAGGCAATTTCGTGCAAGGTATTGCCCAAATACTCCATATGATCAAAACCAATAGGCATTAAGACAGAAACATCGGCTTCAACGACATTGGTTGCATCCCATAGTCCACCCATGCCAACTTCAATTACTCCTACATCGACTGGATGTTCAGCAAATGCTGCAAAGGCTAATGCAGTGATTGCTTCAAAGAATGAGATCGGATGTTCGAACTTTGTATCCATTAATTCAAGGTATGCCGCAATATCGTTATAAGAAAATATTAATTCTTTGGGATCTATCGGTTCACCGTTGATCGCAATTCGTTCGCGGTAGGTTTCTAAGTGTGGGCTAGTAAATCGACCTGTTCGCAAACCATGAGCAAATAACAATGAATCAATCATTCGTGATGTCGTTGTCTTACCATTGGTGCCACCAATATGAATCGTTGGATATGTCAATTGTGGCGAACCTAAAAGATCTACTAGGGCTGCAATTCGTTCGGTAGTTGGTGCAATCCGTGTTTCTGGCCAACGCGCAAGCAATGCTTGCTCAATTGCATCTACACGCTCTTGATCATCCGGAGAAATCATCATGCCTGCGGTAATCCTGCAAGCACAGCTGTTATACGTTCGATATCTGCTGTTGTCTTTGCAAGTCGTTCTCGAATTTCAACAACAACATCTTCAGGAGCTTTAGCCATAAAACCTTGGTTGTTCAGCTTTACTTCAGCGGTTTGCTTGTCTTTTGTGGCCGTTACTAAATCTTTTTCAAGACGTGCACGCTCTGCAACAACATCGATTGACTCAGTTAGATCAAATTCAATTGTTACGCCGGCTGCTTCGCACTTTGCACTTGGTGTTATGTCTCCAAGTTCCATACGCACAACAAAAGCAACAGCCGATGCATAATTTGCAATATCGCCCTTTGCAATAATGCGACCCGGAATCTTTAATGAACTCTTGATTCCTTGATCGTTACGGAAACGACGAACCTCGGTAATGATCTCTTGCAGCTGGGAAACTAGGTTTTCAGCCTTCTTGTCGATATGGGCAGAATTAGCTATAGGCCATTCAGCTACTACAAGTGACTCTCCCCCAGTGAAAGTTGTCCACATGTGCTCGGTAATAAATGGCATGACCGGATGCATTAAGCGGAATAACTGGTCCAATACATGACCCAATACGCGCTTGGTTGCATCAGCGTTTCCTGACGCGAAAGCTTCTTTTGAAAGTTCTAAATACCAGTCACACAAATCATCCCAAGCAAAGTGATACATCAATTCGCATGCTCGCGAGAATTCATACTTTTCCAGAAGATCAGTTGTTTCTTTAACAGTTTCAGATAGACGACTAAGGATCCACTTATCAATTGCATTAAGTGAATCAACTGGTGGCAAGTCACCAGAAACTGTTGCACCGTTCATCATTGCAAAACGCGTTGCATTCCATAGCTTGGTTGCGAAGTTACGAGAACCACCAATCCAGTCTTCGGCTAGGGCCTGATCTGTGCCTGGATTAGCACCGCGCGCCAAGGTAAAGCGAAGCGCATCTGCCCCGTACTTATCCATGAATTCAATTGGATCAACAACGTTTCCGCGGCTCTTCGACATCTTTTTACCAAATTGATCTCGTACTAAACCATGCAACATGATTGTTTTAAATGGTGCAACACCATCCATGGCAAATGTTGACATCATCATCATGCGTACAACCCAGAAGAATAAGATGTCATAACCGGTAACAAGCACAGATGTTGGATAAAACTTTGCCAGATCTGCTGTTTTTTCTGGCCATCCAAATGTAGAAAAAGCCCATTGACCAGATGAGAACCAGGTATCTAAAACATCTGGATCCTGTGTCCAGCCAGCTGGAGCGGTTTCATCAGGACCGACAACTTGTACTTCACCGTTTGGTCCATACCAAACTGGAATTCGGTGCCCCCACCACAACTGTCGAGAAATACACCAGTCGTGCATGTTATCGACCCAATCAAAATAACGTGGAGCAAGTGCTGCTGGTTCAATTGTTACTTCACCACTGCGCACAGCATCCGCAGATGCCTTAGCCATCGGCGCAACCTTTACAAACCACTGCTTTGATAAACGTGGTTCAACCGTTGTATCGCAACGAGAACAGTGACCAACGGCGTGCATATACGGACGCTTTTCAGCGACGATGCGTCCCATCTCCTTTAACTTTGCAACTACGGCTACGCGCGCATCGAATCGATCCATGCCATCAAACTCTGTGCCAGTTCCATCCATTATGGCGTGCTCGTTCATGATCACAACAAACGGAACGTTGTGGCGCATCGCCATTTCAAAGTCATTTGGATCATGTGCTGCAGTCACCTTTACTGCGCCCGTTCCAAAGTCAGGATCAACTAATTCATCAGCGATAATCGGAATCATTCGGTTAACTAGAGGCAATAAAACTTCTGTACCCACCATGTGTTTGTATCGAGGATCATCTGGGTGCACGGCAACTGCGCCGTCTCCCAACATTGTTTCGGCTCGAGTCGTTGCAATCACAATGCTTTGTTCACCTTCGCCATAACGAATCTGAACGAACTCACCTGCGTCATCTTGGTGCTCAACTTCAATATCTGACAACGCTGTTAAGCATCGTGGACACCAGTTGATAATTCTTTCGGCGCGATAAATTAGACCCGCGTCATACATGCGCTTGAAGATTGCTACAACCGCCTTGGACATTCCTTCATCCATGGTGAATCGTTCGCGAGACCAATCAACAGATGATCCAAGTCGTTTCATCTGATCAAGAATCGCACCGCCTGATTCTTCTTTCCATAGCCACACTTTTTTAACAAACTCATCGCGCCCAAGATCGTGGCGTGATTTGCCATCGGACGCTAATTGTTTTTCAACAACATTTTGAGTTGCAATACCTGCATGGTCCATTCCGGGTAGCCATAAAACTTCGAAGCCTTGCATGCGCTTCATACGCGATAAACAATCCTGCAATGTTTGATCCAGCGCGTGACCAATGTGTAAAACACCGGTGACATTTGGTGGAGGCAAAACAATCGAAAATGCTGGCTTGTTAGATGAAGCATCAGCTGTGAAATATCCGGCCGTCATCCACTTTTGATACAGCGGTGATTCAATCTCGTTTGGCGAGAAGGATGAGGCTAATTCACGGCTTGAAGACATAGTGCGCAGTCTAGATTATGCGCTCTTCTCCTCTGCACCTTTTGGTGCTCGTGAGCGCTTTGGTCCAGTGTGATGTACCAAAGTTGGTGCTCCGCCAGATGTGATGCACTCCTTGGTGATAATCACCTTTTCGACATCTGTGCGGCTTGGTACGTCATACATCACTGCAAGAAGTACAGATTCCATGATTGCGCGAAGCCCACGTGCGCCCGTGCCACGTTCTTGCGCAAGATCTGCAATTGCAAGCAAGGCTTCATCATCAAATGTAAGTTCAACATGATCAAGATCAAATAGACGCTGATACTGCTTAACAAGTGCGTTCTTTGGCTCTGTAAGGATCTGCATTAATGCAGGCTTATCAAGGTTTTCAACACTTGTTAATACCGGCAAACGACCAATAAATTCTGGAATCATGCCAAATTTCAAAAGATCTTCTGGCATTACATCAGCAAAGATATCCTTACGGTTTTTATCTGAAGCATCCTGCAAAGTTGCATTAAAGCCAACACCTGATTTTCCAATGCGGCTTTCGATAATCTTTTCAAGGCCAGAAAAAGCTCCACCAACGATGAACAAAACATTTGTTGTATCAATCTGAATAAATTCTTGATGTGGGTGCTTGCGACCGCCCTGAGGTGGAACTGAGGCAACTGTTCCTTCCAGAATCTTTAGCAATGCTTGCTGAACGCCTTCACCTGACACATCGCGCGTGATTGAAGGATTTTCAGATTTGCGTGCCACTTTATCGATCTCATCGATATAGATAATTCCTGTTTCAGCTTTTTTCACATCATAATCTGCAGCCTGCAAAAGCTTGAGCAAAATGTTTTCAACATCTTCTCCGACGTATCCTGCTTCGGTAAGTGCAGTTGCATCTGCAATTGCAAATGGAACGTTAAGCATGCGAGCCAATGTCTGTGCCATTAGTGTCTTGCCACAACCAGTTGGTCCCAGCATCAAAATATTTGACTTAGCTAATTCAATAGCTCCATCACCCTTTGATTCACCACTCTGCACGCGCTTGTAATGGTTGTACACCGCAACAGATAGAGACTTCTTTGCGCGATCTTGCCCAATTACATACTGGTCTAGAAATTCAAAGATTGCTTGCGGCTTTGGAAGTTCAGCTAAACCAAGTGAGGCCGCTTCGCTGAGTTCTTCAACAATGATCTCGTTACATAGCTCGATACATTCATCACAGATATAAACGCCAGGACCGGCAATGAGCTTTTTAACTTGCTTCTGGGTTTTGCCACAGAAGGAGCACTTCAGCAGATCGCTTGTTTCGCCGATTCTTGTCATGGCTTAATTTTACGTTCCCGTGTGAATTTGTGCTGGGGTTTTTGCGCTTAGTTGTGTTCGCCGTGAGAATAATCAGTGCCGTTTTGCTTCTTAGGCATCTTCATATCCTTGACGCCCGGAACTCCAAGGATCGCAAAGCTAATTAGAACATGAAAGATTGAGGCGCCGATTAGCAACTCTTTTTCGCCAAACAATGCAACAGCTGGGCCAATTAATGCCATACCTATTGGCATCAATCCAGCCGAACCCATGTGATCAATTGAAAACACTCGGCCTTGTAAATGTTGTGGGACTTCTCGCTGCACCGCAGAAGACCACCACGCTTCCCAAGGTCCAACAGAAAATCCTGCTAACAAATATGCGATTACTACAAATGTTTCAGATACGGGAAATGCCAAAGCTAACGGTGCGATGATGATGAACATCCAGACAAAGATTGAAACGTAGCCTTCGTGTTTCACTTTAATTCTCACGCACAGAAGCGCGGAAATAATGCTTCCGACTGAAAAGGCTGCGGCTGCCAAGGCGAATGGAGTGTTTGAATCAAATTCCCGTCGGCTAATAACAGGCAGAAGAACAGTTTCGGCCGCAATAACAACCATTAACTGGAATGACACCATAAGGATAAAAGCACCAATCCATGGAATGTCTCGAACGGTACGTAAACCTTCGCGAAGTTCTGTTAAAAATGGTTCTTGTTCGCGCTTATTGCCATTGATATCTTCCTTGATTTTAGAAAGAAAATAAGTTCCAAGCGCGAAAGCTGCTGCTGTAAAAATAAAAGTAAATCTGGCCCCAATCAAGAAGACTGATGCCCCACCAATACCGGGACCAACGATAGATGCACCTTTGGTAACAATGTTACGAGCAACATTTGCTGCAGGAAGTTTTTCGTCAGGAACAAGACTTGGGATAATTGCACCAGCTGCGGCGGCACCAAATGCATCACCTACACCCATCAAGAAAACGGCCAACCCTAATAAAAAGTGAGGCATTGTTGGTGTTGAGACAAAAATCAACGAAACAACTAATGCAGATCTAAATAAATCTGCACCAATCATTACATTTCTGCGAGGTAATCTGTCAGCCCATACGCCAGCAAAGGGTGCAAAGAGAACTCCAGATAAAATACGTGCACCAAGGATCAATCCTAAAGAGGTTGCTGTTCCACCTGCATCAAGAACGGCAACAGCAAGTGCTATTGGAAATGCAGATGCACCTAAAACGAAAATTGTGTTCGAAAACCAAAAGAACCGGTATCCCTTGTATGACCAAAGGGAACCCGGCTCAAATAGTTTCACTTAAATGTATAGAAGAATTACTTCTTAGCCTTTCGTGATGCAAGAACTTGATCGATAATTCCGTATTCAACAGCTTCAGCTGCAGTAAGAATCTTGTCGCGTTCGATATCTTTACGAATTTCTTCTGAAGTCTTAACCACATGGCGTGACAACAAGTCTTCTTGCAAACGAGTGATTCGATCGATTTCGCGTGCTTGAATTTCGATATCAGATGCCTGACCGCCACCTTCTGATGATGGTTGGTGAATCAAGATGCGTGAATGCTCTAATGCGTAACGCTTTCCTTTAGCACCACCAGCAAGAATGACAGCTGCTGCAGATGCTGCCTGTCCCAAGCAAATAGTGCTGATGTCTGGGCGCACAAATTGCATAGTGTCATAAATCGCTGTCAGCGCTGTAAATGATCCACCAGGTGAGTTGATGTAGATCATGATGTCGCGATCTGGATCCATTGATTCCAAAGTCAACAACTGAGCCATTACATCGTTTGCAACCGTGTCATCAATTGGCTGACCCATGAAAATGATGCGCTCTTCAAATAGTTTTGTATATGGATCTTGACGCTTGTATCCGTAGGCTGTTTTTTCTTCAACAGTTGGAAGAACATAGCGTGCATTAATTTCTTGGAATGTCATTACGCTTTTCCTCCAGTGATTTGCCCCAGTGAAGTAACTACATGATCAACAAAGCCATAATCCTTAGCATCTTTTGCATTGAACCAGTTATCCCGATCTGAATCTGCAAGAATCTTTTCTAGTGTTTGACCGGTGTGCAAAGCATTGAGTTCTGAAAGTGTTTGCTTCGTAATAGCCATTTGCTCAGCCTGAATACGAATATCAATCGCGTTTCCGCCAATTCCACCAAGTGGTTGGTGCATCAAAATACGTGAACTATTGGTTGCATAGCGCTTGCCCTTAGTTCCTGATGTAAGAAGGAACTGACCCATTGAAGCGGCCATTCCAAAGGTAACTGTTGAAACATCATTTGGAATCAGCTGCATCGTGTCGTAGATCGCCATTCCTGCAGTTACAGATCCACCAGGAGAGTTGATGTACATAAAAATATCTTTCTTCGCATCAAGTGATGACAGAAGAAGCAACTGAGCACAAACCATGTTGGCCATGTCATCGCGGACTTCGCCGGACATGAAAACAATTCGCTCTTCAAGCAGGCGGTTGTAAATCTGGTCCTTCATCTTGCTGTCTGTGTCCACGTCAATTGCCTCCTGTATTTTTACCTGTAGTGACCTTAACAATTAAGAAGGCAAAATGCTTCCCGATTACGAGAAATACATGCGTGAACTGCGTCGTGTTCGCTGTAGGCAGAGAGCCAAAGCCCTAAAAACTCAGAAGAGAGGAGTTAAGCCTCTTCGACTAGATCTGCAGGGTTTGCCTTCGGAGCAAGAGCTTCGAGGTCGATGACATTGCCTGAAGCATCCTTAACTGTGATTCGACCCAAGACAGATGCCAACGCCTTCGCGCGAGTTACCTCGGCGACCAATTGCTGAATCTGTCCAGCCTTCTGGAGTTCTTCTGCAAACTGCTGCGGTGCCATTCCATAACGCTGAGATGTGCGAACCAAGTACTCAGTCAATTCAATCTCTGTTACCTGAACCTCTTCGGAGGAAACGATGGCATCTAGCAAGAAATCTGATTTCAAAGATGTGCGAACCTGGCCATCTACTTCGGCACGGTGTTCTGCATCCTCTAAGCGACCTTCGCCTTCTAGGTGATCATTAACTTCTAGTTCAACAAGATTATCTGGAACTGGAATTTCGTTATCTGCAAGTAGTTTTTCAACTAGGCGATCACGTGCTTGTGCGCCTTGTTCCATCTTCTTTACACGCTCTAGACGTGTAACAAAATCTGCCTTTAACTCTGCAAGTGTGTCGAACTCAGATGCAAGCTTTGCGAATGCATCATCAACTGGTGGAAGTTCGCGTTCTTTAACTGCCTTAACTGTTGCAGTTACTTCGCCCTTTTCGCCTTCTTGTTGGCCAACTAGTTGTGTTTCAAAAGTCTTTACATCTCCGGCCTTCATGCCAATTAACTTTTCATCAAGACCATCAATCATCTTGTCTGATCCAACTTCGTATGAGATGTCATTAGCTTGTCCGCCATCAACCTTTTTGCCATCAATAAATGCTGTCATGTCAAGAGTAGTGAAATCACCATTCTTAATTTCACGCTCTACTGTTGTAAGTGTTCCAAAACGTGTACGCAATGATTCAATCTGCTCATCAACATCTGCATCGGCAACAACCACATCATCAACTTCGATTGTGATCTTTGAGAAATCAGGCAAGACAACTTCTGGACGAACATCTACTTCGACTGTAAAGACAAGCTTGTCTTTATCAACAAATTCTTTGACATCAACTTCTGGTCGACCAATAACTGCAACAGAGTGCTCACGAGCAGCTTGACCATAAAACTCTGGAAGTGCTGTGTTGATTGCCTCATCGATAACGGTTCCGCGACCTACGCGCTGATCGATCATTGATGAAGGAATTTTTCCCTTACGGAAACCAGGAATGTTTACCTGGGCAGCAACCTTTTTGTAAGCGTTAGCTACATGTGATTCAAGCTCAGCGTAAGCAACTTCAACATCAAGACGAACACGTGTTGGAGATAGAACTTCGACTGAACTTTTCACTAATTGCTCCTAATGGGATTGAGGAATAACCGAGACAAACTGGTCGGGGCGGGGAGATTCGAACTCCCGATCTCCTGCTCCCAAAGCAGGCGCGCTAGCCACTACGCTACGCCCCGAGGCGCAAAGCGAGAGTCTAAACCAGATTTCGTACTCTGATTACCGACCCAGTACCTTTAGC
>WLCR01000024.1 GCA_009705235.1 Actinomycetota bacterium
CACCAACTCCAACACCAACTCCAACACCAACTCCAACACCAACTCCAACACCAACTCCAACACCAACTCCAACACCGACAATTCCGATGGCCGCAGCAGTCGTAGTAATTGGCGCTAAAGAGGTCAAGATCTCAATCGCTGGAATCTTTACTCCAATAAGTGCAACTAATCCAAAACCAGCCGGAGTAAAGATTGACGAAATCAGCATGAAGTTTATTGCCGATTTGAAGGTTGTCGACGGCAAACTAGTTCTTACACCTGAAACAGGGTTTAGTGGAAGAAAGATTCTCACAGTTACTATCAACGAAAACGGAACAGATCGTTTGATTCAAGTCCCACTGACAGTTCTTCCTGAAACTGTAACTAAACCAATTCTTTCTCCCTCTTCTTCGAGTAGATCAATGATTCGTTGGGCTGCCTCACCCAATGCATCTTCCTACACAGTCTATGCATCTGGTAAAAAAGTTTGCTCAACAACAACTACAAGCTGTTCGGTTGCAAAGGTTTTTGGACCTACTGCAAATATTGAAGTTGTTTCTAATGGTGGAGACAGCACTGCAAGTCAAAAGATCGAGGCAGATTTCTACCAAAGCGCTCCACTGTTAGCCACCCGACTTGTAAGTGCGACAAATATTAAGTCCGTTCTATCTGTTGTCGATAAGAAAGCATTGGACAAAGTTATTACTCTAATCAAAACTCAAGGTTTCAGATCAGTTGTTATTTCAAAAATAACTACAACAAAGAAGACTGAAGCTTTAGCAGCCGCGCGAATAGTGGCAATTAAGAAATACATTAGCGACGGCGCAAGTGTTAAGAACTTAAACTTTGAGACTACTCCACCTGCATCACGGACTTACTTCAACAACATCTCCATCAAGGGCTGATACTTCTTACCTAATAGCCTATTCTTGAGGCATGAAGAAGCTGATTGGCATACTTGTAGCAATTGCTGTATTTGCTCTTCCACTACAGGCTGTTGCAGCTGTTAAAGCGGGTGCTTTATGCAAGAAGGTCGGTATAACATCGACCGTTAGCGGCAAAAAATACACATGTATCAAGAGTGGCAAGAAACTTGTATGGAACAAAGGCGTAGCCGTTATTAAGCCAACTCCAACACCAACACCAACTCCAACTCCAACTCCAACTCCAACTCCAACACCAACACCAACTCCAACACCAACTCCATCAGCGCCCTCACTCGTCATCCCAAAAACATTTGACGAGCTATACGGAAATTCTCAGGGCATTGCAATTGCTGCTTGGACTTCCACAAATGAAAAGATAAAGAAGTCAGCTGCTGTCGCAGTAAGGCAAGATATTTTTGTTGGTCCAAACACAACTATTCCTAACGCAAATGTAAAGGGGATTTTTGAAGATGCGACAAGAATTTTTGCAGGATTTGCCCAACCGCAGAGCTTTTATGCGGTGTATTACCGGTTTCAAGACAAAGATTGGGCAAAAGCGAAATTTACAGAATTGAAACTTTCTAATCTCGCTATTCAAATTGATAACTCTTGTGGTTCGCTACAACGATGTAATGGTGCAAGTGCTGGCAAAGCCACGAGCACTGTCGGATTTTCTCAATACGGGGTTATCGAACCCGGTGTCCAAATAGATTCATACCATCTAAATGGCGCTCTAGAAATACATGAGTACACCCACATTGCTCAGGCAATGCAGTTCATAGGTAAACAAAAAGATGATCAAAACTTTAACTACTTACCGCGGTGGTTCCTAGAAGGCCATGCTCACATTGCCGGAAACACTGGTGCAGCAAAAACGATCGAGGAATACTTAAAGAACCGTCGTGTTTGGCTAGATACCTCACCAAATCAAGAGATCAAAAGCTTTGAGCCTGTAGATATAGAACGCTTCTATGCAGCTTTGATGCCCGGAAAGTACAACGAAGAAATGTTTGGCTATGTCTACACGGTTGGATACATCACAATGGAATGCCTTGTCGCACTTAAAGGAATTGATTCACCATCCGAATTAATCGTGCAGATTTCAAACGGTCTGACATTTGAAGAAGCATTTGCAAAAGTCTATGGAATTACATGGGCTCAGGCATCACCAATTCTTGCAAAGACGGTTTCGCAAATCTTCTTAGCGCGTTAGTTAAACCCTAAGGATCCGTAGAGTTTCAGGCCTTTTTCGTTGTCAGCATCCACATACAAGATCGCATGTTTTAAACCTTTGTCTGCAAGGTAATTTATGGCTTCAACGGACAATGCACGAGCAATACCTTTACCTGAATGATCTGGGTGCGTGCCAACGACATATAGCTCGCCCACAGGGTCTTGGTTGATTAAGTCTTGATGGATCTTGGTCCACACAAATCCTTCTATGACGCCATTTTCTGTGGCAAGAAAGAACCCATTGGCATCAAACCATGGCTCGGCCATGCGGTTGTCGAGATCTTGCATCGCCCAATTACCTTGATCTGCATGATGTGAAAATATGTAATTGTTCAGTTCTAGCCATTGCTGTTTGTGAATAGCAGGGTCAAATGTTTGGATTGTGTAATCGTGATCTGCTTGCGGCAGTGAATCTGCGTTTAAATCGCGATGTAGCTTAAGTATGTGACGCATACTTAAGCATCAACGGTAAAGCGATATCCAACATTTCGGACTGTGCCGATGATTGATTCAAATTCTGGACCAAGCTTCGAACGAAGTCGACGGATGTGAACATCGACGGTACGAGTTCCACCGAAGTAGTCATATCCCCAAATTTCTTGTAGCAGTTGTGCGCGCGTAAAAACGCGGCCTGGGTGTTGTGCAAGGTGCTTAAGTAATTCAAACTCTTTAAAGGTTAAATCCAAAACTTCTCCGCGCAATCTGGCGGTGTAAGTAGCCTCATCAATACTGACTTCGCCACTTCTGATTTCTCCAGCATGCGGGTTTGATGCAACTAATTCAATTGCATGCTTGCCAAGTGCGATTCGAATTCGAGTATCAACTTCTGCCGGACCTGCTGTATCGAGGATGACATCATCGATTCCCCAGTCAGCGTTAACTGCAGTTAGTCCACCTTCAGTTGTGATTGCAATAATTGGGCAACCAACACCTGTTGAATTAAGTAGCTTTGTTAAAGATTTAGTTGCTGGCAGATCACGTCGTGCATCAATGAGCAGGACATCAGCCTCTGGAGCATCAACTAGGACACTAGCTTCGGCAGGCAAGATGCGAACTTGATGCTGCAGCAAACCAAGTGCTGGAAGCACTTCTGCGCTGGCACCAAGAGTGTTCGTAAGTAGAAGAACTCTCGCCATTGGTACAGACTACCCCTGTGAAATCTTTGCTTCCAATCGTGATCGTTTTGGCCTTAGCTACTGGATACGGTCTTTGGTATCAGCGTTCTCGCGGCAAGGTTGTCGTTAAATCAGACAAGGGGCTAATCACCGGCAGCATGATCGGAGCAGCCTTAGGATCCCGCGCGACCTTGGTGCAATTCTCGTCAGCATTCTGCAGTCCATGCCGGGCCACCAGAATGTTGCTTGAAGATGTCACTGACACCATGAGCGATGTTGCTTACGTAGAGGTCGATGCAGAGACCAATCTGGAACTTGTGCGCACCTTAGATATTCGTAGCACCCCCACGACATTGTTTCTAGACCGCACGGGCCATGAAGTCGGCCGCGCAATGGGTGCACCTAAGCGAGACCAGGTTTTGAGCGCAATTTCTGCCATTCGTTAATGCGAATTAGTTGCAACTCGCAATAGTTCTGCAACCTCTTTACTCTTAGCGCATGTTGTTAGCAGCTACTAAGCGCCGCGTAATTGATTACGGTCGTATGTCTGCATCTTTGTGTATTGCTTAATTGTTTCTTCATTTAACAATTACTTCAATTAATCACAAACTTACAACGATAGGAATTAATATGACACAGGATTTAAAAACAAGAAATAACGCCGGAATCATTGATGCACGTGGACCGCGTTTTGGCGCAGTCATCACAACAGTAGTCTTAGCTACAGCTCTTGCAACAAATAATATTTGGGTGATTGTTGCCCAAGCTGCTGTGTTTGCAATTGGTGCAATTAAAGGACCACAGTTCACACCGTACGCATTTATTTATAAGACATTTGTAAAGCCACGTCTAAAGGGTGAAACTCCTGCAGAAGATGTTCGTCCACCACAATTTGCCCAATCTGTTGGATTGCTCTTTGCCTTAACAGCAATTGTTGGATTAACCAGCGGCATAAATGCGATCTTTACAGTGGCAGTTGCTTTTGCACTTGCTGCCGCCTTCTTAAACGCTGCCTTTAACTTCTGCCTTGGGTGCGAGATTTACCTTCTCCTACTTCGCGCTCGTAGCAAGTAAGGGTAGGCTTTCTACATGGTTGCAAAACATGAACTCCATGAAAAGGGATTGCGCTTAACTCCACAGCGCGAACTTGTTCTCTCTGCTGTGCGCTCACTTGGGCACGCAACACCAGAAGAAGTTGCAGAAAAAGTTCGTCAAACTCATCCTGGAATCAACCTTTCAACTGTGTATAGAAACCTTGAAACCCTTGAAAACGTTGGGCTTGTACAGCACACGCACTTAGGTCATGGCGGTGCCACCTATCACGCAGCTGAAGAATTAACTCACCTTCACCTTGTCTGTGATTCATGCGGATCTGTTGGCGATGCTCCCATCGAAACGGCTGCAAACTTTGTGAATTTATTGGCCGATGATTACGGCTTTAAAACTGATGTATCGCACTTTGCAATTACCGGCACCTGCGCTGCATGCGTTAAGCCGTAGGGCATCTCTTTCTCAATCGCGGTAGATTAAGCGCATGAGCGCCGTTCTGGTTGAAGCAGGTCCTGACAAAGGTGCTGTGTGGCATTTTGGCGAACCAGTTAAAGAACAACGAGCGCTAGAAGCCGGAACTGCGTGGGCGGATTTATCGCATCATAATATTGTTGCCGTTAGCGGTGTGGATCGTTTGAAATGGCTACATGATTTAACAACACAGTTTGTAAGTGATTTACAACCTGGCGTGTGGATGCCAAATATGATCTTGGATGCAAAAGGACATATCGAGTATCAATTTAATCTAGTCGATGACGGAACAACTACTTTTCTTGTTCTAGATCCCGGCTACTCAGACCAACTAATCGAGTATTTAACAAAGATGAAGTTCATGCTGCGAGTAGATGTGCGTGATGCAAGCACCGAATTTGCAGTCTTACGAGCACCAGGTGCAGCAACTGACATAGGTGGCCCATTTGCTTTGGTTCCACGTGGCGAAGTTGAAGAGATGAAGAAAACTTTCGGTGGAGTTGCTACACAGGTGGGCACATGGGCATTAGATGCTGAAAGAGTTGCTGCGCACCGTCCGCGAATCGGATTTGAAACAGATCACAAAGCTATTCCCAATGAAATTGGCGTATTAAATGGCGCTGTTCATATGAAAAAGGGCTGCTACCGGGGCCAAGAAACTGTGGCAAAGATTTATAACTTGGGTAATCCGCCCCGCAGATTAGTGATGTTGCACCTTGATGGCAGTGATGTTGGATTTCCGGCTGTTGGAACAACAATTGAAAATGATGGAATTGTTGTTGGATTCGTCGGCACAGTCGCTCGTCACCACGAATTAGGAACAATTGCATTGGCAATCGTGAAAAGAAATACACCAATTGAAGCAACGCTCAGCGTTGGTGGAGTTCCTGCAGCGCAGCAAGTAATTGTTTAACCGCTATTCTTAAGCCATGGAGCTGTTCACATCAATAATCCTTGGCCTCGTTGCCATCGCATTAGGTGTAGTGCTCGTCATATATTCATTTAAAGGTCGCCAATCACAAGCGCGACGAAGCACTAACTGGAGGCAACGTCCCTAATGGTTTTCACAATCCCTGAAGGCTTACATCCAGATTTAAATCCATTGGCGTGGATGGTTGGCACATGGCGTGGCAAGGGCCGTGGTGAATATCCAACAATCCCAGGCTTTGAATTTGCATCAGAAGTTGTCTTTAATCACGACGGTCGTAACTTTCTTAATTACTTTTCACGATCATGGATTATTGATGCCGAAGGCGAAATCGTTCGTCCAGCAGCATCCGAAGTTGGATTCTGGCGCGTAAAGCCAAACAATGTTCTAGAAGTTTTGATTTCACACAGCACTGGTATTACAGAAGGTTGGGTTGGAACATTTGATGGTCCCAAGATTCAACTAGTTATGGATCAAGGGTATTCAGCACCATCAGCCAAGATTGTTACAGCAGGTGTGAGACTTTATGGTCTCGTAGCTGGCGAACTGTTTTATGCATATGACATGGCTGCTGAAGGTCAAGAACTACAGGCTCACGTCTGGTCTTCACTAGAACGCCAAAGCGAATAATGCTGGGCGAAGTTTTAGCCGAGGTCACGCGCAGCGATGTTGTTGAATCTGTCCATGCAGGTCATCTGGTGTTGCTTAATCCAGACGGATCGATACTTTTGCAAAAAGGTGATCCAACTTTAAATATTTATTCACGATCTTCACTGAAATCAATTCAGGCATCTGCCATGGTTCGCGTTGGTTTAGATATAGAACCACGATTGTTAGCACTTGTCTGTGCTTCCCATGCTGGAACACCTATGCACCAGCAAGGCGCGCAAGCCATTTTGGCAAAAGCAGGTCTTGATGAGCACTCACTCCAATGTGTTTTAGATCGTCCACTAGATGAAGAACTTCGCCGTACATCCGAACCAACTCGCCTTGCCATGAACTGCAGCGGAAAGCACGCAGGAATGCTTGCCACCTGCGTAATCAATGGCTGGCCAATAGATTCTTATTTAGATCCAGCACATCCATTACAACTTGCGATAAAAGCTGAAGTTGAGCAATTGAGTGGTGAAAGTGTGGCTGGCGTCAGTGTTGATGGGTGTGGTGCACCTCTATTTCTGTTTTCATTACTAGGACTCGCTCGCGCTATTCGCAACTTAACGATCAGCACAGATTCTGTGCATCAAGAGGTTGCACAGGCGTGCCGTGATTATCCTGAAATGGTTTCTGGTCCTGGTCGTCTTGCAACACGAATGATGCAGAACATCCCGGGATTGTTTATGAAAGATGGAGCCGAAGCAGTCAATGTTGCTTCACTTACTGATGGGCGCACATTGGCAATTAAAATTAGTGATGGCAATGCACGTGCAATGCCTGCAGTAACGGCGGCAGCTTTAGCAAAATTTGGAATCAATGCGCTTGAAGTACCCGTAAACACATTGGGTGCAGGCTTGCCAGTGGGCACCATTCGCGCAACCTTCTAGGTGCGCGTACCCTTAACACCATGAGCGGGCGCATTGCAGTATTAATGGTGCACACATCACCCCTGGAGCAACCAGGCATTGGTGATGCTGGCGGCATGAATATTTATGTTGTCGAATCAGCTCAACGCATGGCAGCCATGGGTGTTTCAGTCGACATCTTTACCCGTCGAACACACACCAGCGAGTCTGACATTGTCGAAATTTCTGCAGGTGTTCGAGTTCGTTATTTTGATTGCGGCCATGGATCGCTAACCAAGGAACAGTTACCAGCCCATATCGCTGGGTTATCAAAAGAGTTTTTGCGCATCGTAAAAGAAGAGAATTACGATGCAATTCATTCTCATTATTGGATTTCAGGAAAAGTTGCGATGCCAGCAGCGAAAGAGCTTGGTATTCCGTTAGTTCACACCATGCACACAATGGCCCGTGTAAAGAATTTGAACTTAGCCGAAGGTGAAACACCCGAGCCAATGATTCGCGTGCAAGGTGAAACACAGGTTGTTGCCGCTGCAAACGCATTAGTCGCAAACACTGATGCCGAAGCTGCCAGTCTTGTATCCCTTTACGATGCCTGTCCAGATATCGTGCACGTTGTTAGCCCCGGTGTGGATCTGTACACATTCACTCCAGGTCAAGGTCGAAATGCAGCACGTACAATTGTGGATTTACCACAGGAATCTTTAGTTGTTACATTTGTTGGGCGAATCCAGCCGCATAAAGGTCCAGAAGTTTTAATCCGAGCAACTAGTGAATTAGTAAAACATTCACCACTGTTGCGACATAAGTTGATTGTCAACATTATTGGCGGAGCATCGGGTGCAAATACTGAAGAAGTCGATCGATTAAACGAGCTTGCAACATGGTTGGCGATCGATGACGTTGTTCGCTTTGCACCTCCTGCTCCTCGTGCGGAATTAGTGCATTGGTATCGTGCAGCTGATTTAGTAGTTGTCCCTAGTTACAGTGAAAGTTTTGGTTTAGTCGCACTAGAAGCACAAGCATGCGGAACACCCGTTGTTGCAACTGCCGTTGGTGGACTTCGTACTGCAGTTGCCGATGGTATTTCAGGTGTTTTAGTGGATGGACATGACCCCAAAGCATGGTCTTCCGTTATTTCACGTTTACTGCAAGAACCACAGCGCCGTGTACTGCTCTCAATGGGCGCAATCGAGCATGCATCTCACTTTGGTTGGGATGCAACTGCCCGTGGCACACTAGATATTTACGATCAAGTAATTACCCAAACCCGCAAATCTCTGGAAGCGTAAATGGCTGCGATCGACCCACGCATCACAATCGAAGAGTTTTTAGATTCACATGACCTGGAATACGAACGTAAAGATGACAATACCTTTTTGGTTTCACTTCCGGGTGAAAAGAAGTTGCAAACACATTGTGCCCTGATAGTTGGAGACCATTCCTTAAGTATCAATGCCTTTGTTATTCGCAAGCCAGATGACAATGAAGCCGGTGTTCATGCTTACTGCATGCTAAAAAATGCTGGAATGTATGGCATTGCTTTTGCTACCAACGAACTTGGCGATATTTTCTTAGTTGGCCGTTTGCCATTGTTTGCTGTTACAGATCGCGAGCTAGACCGATTGGTTGGATCAGTTTTGCAGTACAGCGACAGTTCATTTAACCCGCTACTTGAACTTGGATTTGCTAACGCAATCCGTCGCGAGTGGGCATGGCGAGTTTCACGCGGAGAATCCTTGGCCAATTTAGATGCCTTCAAACATTTGGTTTAACAAGCAGCATTTGGTTTAGACTGTAGCCATGACTAACTTCGAACTTGTCTTGCTTCGCCACGGCGAATCTGAATGGAATGCCAAGAACCTTTTCACTGGATGGGTCGATGTTCGACTCTCAGATAAAGGTGAAGCAGAGGCCCGTCGTGGTGGTGCAATGTTGGCAGAGCGCGGATTGCTGCCAGAAGTACTTCACACATCTTTGTTGCGCCGTGCCATTCATACATCTCAGTTGGCACTTGATGCATGCGATCGTCATTGGATCCCTGTTCAGCGTTCATGGCGTTTAAACGAACGTCACTACGGCGCACTGCAAGGCAAGGACAAAGCACAAACATTGGCGCAGTACGGAGAAGAACAGTTCCAATTGTGGCGCCGTAGCTTTGATGTGCCACCTCCACCGATTGATGACAATGATGAATTCAGTCAGGCACATGATGCTCGTTATGCCGATATTGAAGCGCCAAAGACTGAATGTTTAAAGGATGTTATTACCCGCATGCTTCCTTATTGGGATTCGGCGATTGTTCCTGACCTAAAGGCTGGCAAGCGGGTGCTTGTAACCGCGCACGGAAACTCTCTTCGTGCATTGGTAAAGCACCTTGATGGAATTAGTGATGACGACATTGCTGGTTTGAATATCCCTACGGGCATTCCGCTGTACTACAAATTAGATGAAAACTTTAAGCCAGTTGTTAAGGGCGGGGAGTACTTAGACCCAGTAGCTGCTAAAGATGCAATTGCAACGGTTGCCAATCAGGGAAAAAAGTAGCTAACCAATAAAGATTAAGTCTTATTTTATTTTATTTTATTTGGTTGGCGTTGGTGTTGGCGAAACCATAGGAACAGCAATTGCAGCTGTTACGCCTGCGTAATCATCGCGAGTATCACGAACGATTGCATCGAGTGTTATTTCCCCAGCCTTGGCAAAGAACAAACCAACCTTTACATGTGAACCAGCTGATCCACCAAATCCACCAAGTACAGCCTTGGCGTTAGCTCTTTCACCTTCAAAAATAATTGGAGTGTTCTTGGGCAAAGCATTACTACCTGTGTAGGTAGCGGTACTGCCATTAATTGCAATACCTAATAACGCATCTTCTTCGTCGCCATTATTGATAATTGTTCCTACCAAAACTGCGTTTCCACCACCTGCAGCAACTACAAGAAGGTTAACAACCTTGATGTTATTGCCATCTTTGGTGATTGATCCTTCAACACCATCTGTTACTTGCTTTACCTGGCGAGTTGAAGCGTTGTTACCTGCTCCGCATCCAGTAAGTGAGACGGCTAATGCTGCAATAGCTAATGCTGAAATTGTGCGACGCATAAGCGCAATTGTCTCACATCAAATAAGCAGTATTTAACGCTACTTTTACCGGGTTTTATGATCTAAAGATTGCTGGTAGAATTGACCCTCTAGCGAAGGGCATCACATGACATTTAAGGTCGGCGAAACCGTTGTTTATCCTCACCACGGGGCAGCATTAATTGAAGCTATTGAAACTCGTGTGATCAAGGGTGAAGAAAAGACCTACCTAGTGTTAAAAGTTGCTCAAGGAGATCTAACGGTCCGCGTTCCTGCAGACAATGTCGATCTAG
>WLCR01000025.1 GCA_009705235.1 Actinomycetota bacterium
TGAATTTCCGAAGGCGTACACAAATAACTCTGTTGCAGCCTCTTGATCTACCTTTGCGGCCTGAAAATCATCTTTTGAATACTTTGAACTCTTAGATTGAGACTGCTTATAAGCGTCGGTATCACCCCAACGCTCCTGGACTTCATTCTCATATTCATGCATTTGTCAGAATTTTACAGTGACTCATCTGAAATTCCTAGGATTTACTCTCTAGCAGCCATTGTTTGCGCTCACGTTCAGGCAGCTTCTCAATTGAATAGCGCAACATTGTCCTAGGCATTTCATGTGAGTGCTCTTTTAGAAATCGACGTAGCAGCATGATGTCTCTCTTACCTAGCTCACGAAGCATCCAACCAACTGCCTTGTGAATAAGGTCTTGATCATCTTTCAGCAGAAACTTTGCAATTGTGATTGTTGGTTGCAGATCTCCCTTTCGAATCATTGCAAAAGTTAAAATCATGGAAACACGGCGTTGCCACAGAGATCTAGATTTGGATAGCTTGATTAACAGCTGCATTGGATCTTCTACCTCTGCTAGATAAACACCCATCCATGGAGCAGACACATCAACAATGTCCCAATTGTTTACTCGCTCCGCGCGTAATTGCTTGATATAGAAATCAAATATTTTCTTACAGTCCTGCGGGGCTTTTGCTTTGCTCAGTTTGTGGTTAAGAATTATTGCTGCACATAAGCGTGCTTCATGAAAGGGTGAACAAAATAACTTTTCAACTTCCTTCAATTCCAGACCCTGGTATTTCTCTGCTACCGATCTTGTTTGGGGCACTGTTCCACCAAGGAAAAGATCGCCCTCTGCGTATTCACCTGGGCCCGTCTTATAGAAGCGAGCAAGATCGCTAAGCCTGCCTTTCTTAGTGAATGCCTTTAATTCAGATAAAGCAAGGCTGGCACTCATACGTGAAATATACAGCGCACCTCTCTATTACTTTCTAACAACCCAGGAGTAGCCTGCAAAAGGTCGTCACGACGGTGACATTTTCAAAGGAGAAAAAATGACCGATTATGTAGCCCCTGGACAATCTGGGAGCAAAGTTACCTTCAAGCCACGTTATGACCATTGGATTAATGGTGAGTATGTAAAACCGGATTCAGGTCAGTACTTTGAAAACATTACTCCGGTAACTGGAAAAGTATTTTGCGAAATCGCACGCGGAAACGCAAAAGATATAGATAAAGCGCTAGATGCCGCACACGCTGCTGCAAAGTTGTGGGGCAAAACATCTGCAACAGCACGAGCAATTATTCTGAACAAGATTGCAGATCGTATGGAACAAAACCTCGAAATGTTGGCCGTTGCTGAAACATGGGACAACGGAAAGCCAATTCGCGAAACAATTCATGCCGATATGCCACTTGCAATTGATCACTTCCGCTATTTTGCTGGCGCAATCCGCGCACAAGAAGGATCACTGGGTGAGCTAGATGAAGACACAGTCGCCTATCACTTCCATGAGCCACTAGGTGTTGTCGGACAAATCATTCCTTGGAACTTCCCAATCTTGATGGCTGTGTGGAAGTTAGCTCCAGCATTGGCTGCAGGTAACTGCATTGTTCTAAAGCCAGCAGAGCAAACTCCTGCATCGATTATGGTTTTGATGGAGCTAATTGCCGACCTTCTACCACCCGGAGTTCTTAACGTTGTAAATGGATTTGGTGTTGAAGCCGGTAAGCCATTGGCTTCATCTCCACGTATTGCAAAGATCGCGTTTACCGGTGAAACAACTACAGGTCGCTTAATCATGCAATATGCAGCAGACAACATTATTCCCGTGACACTAGAACTTGGTGGCAAGAGCCCCAATATCTTCTTTGCCGATGTTGCAGCCGAAAATGATGCTTTCTATGACAAGGCTCTAGAAGGCTTCACTATGTTTGCCCTTAATCAAGGGGAAGTATGTACATGTCCTTCACGTGGATTAATTGATACCAAGATTTATGACAAGTTCTTGGGTGATGTTACAAAGCGCACGCAGGCAGTAGTTCAGGGTCATCCTTTGGATCTTTCAACAATGATCGGTGCTCAAGCTTCAAATGATCAACTCCAAAAGATTCTTTCCTACATTGAAATTGGAAAGAAAGAAGGAGCAAAGGTAATTACTGGTGGAGAGCAAGCTGATCTTGGCGGTGAACTATCTGGTGGTTACTACGTGACTCCAACAATTTTTGAAGGCACCAATAAAATGCGCATCTTCCAAGAAGAAATCTTTGGACCAGTTGTATCTGTGACAAAGTTTGATGGATTTGATAACGCTATGGAAATCGCTAACGATACTTTGTATGGATTAGGCGCAGGTGTGTGGACTCGCGACACAAACACTGCCTATCGTGCAGGACGCGAAATAAAGGCTGGTCGCGTGTGGACTAACTGTTATCACGCATACCCAGCAGGAGCAGCGTTTGGTGGTTATAAGTCATCCGGTATCGGACGCGAAAATCACAAGATGATGCTCGATCACTATCAGCAAACTAAGAACTTGCTTGTTTCTTATTCACCAAACAAGCTCGGATTCTTTTAAGCCGATTACAGTTACGACATGGAGAATCCGTCACGCGTTGAATTAACTGAGCTTGCCGAATAACTTCTTCGAAAGTTAACGTCAATTCACGGCCCATTGATGTTTCATCAATCGGGCGGATGTTGTGATGGCTCTTCTCCAATGTGTTACCCAGCCGGTGAATTCCGCGTTGGCGGACAAGATGTAAAGCTGGGGGATTTGGTAGTAGCCGGCATTCAGGAACCAATAGGTTTTTGGATGTCGGCTTCTCAATTTGAGTATTGGAAGCACACACATTTAACAGTTGATGTCGTTGATGGTCGAGGTGGTGGATTTTCTCTTGAATCACCCGAAGGTAAACGCTTTTTAATTCGCTCGCGCCTATTTACAGAGCAAGAATGGTCAATATTGGAGAATCAAGAAGTGCCGACTGGCGCGTATTAATTTGCCCCATCCATAAGGCACCCTTAGACTTAGATTAATTAAGGGGAGTACCTAGTTACAGTTACCTCGTCAATACGGTGTAAAAACCCGGGGGGCTGGCCGATTTTCGGTTAGGAAGACCTTGACCACGTTTCTATTTACGCGAGTCAAGGGAGAAAATTATGGAAGTTTCAACAACGATTTGGGCGATAACGGTTGGATTAATTGCGACTCTGATTGCCATAGACCTATTTACATCTAGCCGCACAGCTCATGATGTTTCCTTCAAAGAGGCCGCGGCCTGGACTACTTTCTACGTAAGCCTTGCACTTGGCTTTGGCGTATGGGTGTGGAATTACTTTGGTTCAACATATGGAACCGAATTCTTTGCTGCATACCTAGTTGAGTATTCGCTGTCTATCGATAACCTCTTTATTTTCGTAATTATCTTGGCTCAATTTGCTGTTCCAAGTATTTACCACCAAAGAATCTTGTTGTTCGGAGTAATGCTGGCTTTAGTACTACGTGCAATTTTTATTGCAATCGGCGCAGCAGCGCTTGGAGCATTCTCCTTCACATTTGTAATCTTTGGAGCAATTCTGATTTGGACAGGCGTAGGACTGTTTAAGCACTGGGATGAAGATCCAGAACCAAATGATAATTTTGTAGTTCGCACGATACGCAAGCGCATGGCCATGGTTGACGAGTTCCACGGAACCAAGTTATTTATCAGAATAAATCAAAAGCGCTATGCGACTCCAATGTTTTTGGTCATCATTGCCATCGGATCTACTGACCTATTATTTGCCTTAGATTCCATACCTGCGACATTTGGTGTTACTTCACAAACCTTCTTAGTGTTCACCGCTAATGCTTTTGCATTGCTGGGCCTTCGCGCTTTGTATTTCTTGCTCAAGGGATTATTAGACAAGTTAGTTTATCTCTCTTTGGGTCTTTCATTTATCTTGATGTTTATCGGTATAAAACTTGTCATGACTTACCTTCATGAACAGTTCGACAGCGTTCCTAAGATTCCAACTCCGGTAAGCCTCGGAGTAATTGCTGGAATTTTGACGATCGCAACGATTGCAAGCATTATTAAAACCAGTCGGGATCCAAACGCAAAAGCACATGCGGGCAGAGTCACTGGGCACAAGGAGGAGCCTCCAGCGATACTATAAGTACATTCTTATAGTGACGGAGGCAAAGCGTGCTTGAAGCGTTGGTTCTAGGAATCGTTCAGGGCCTTACAGAGTTTTTGCCAATTTCATCAAGCGCCCACATTCGCATTGTGGGTGAATTCATGAATAAGGCCCAAGATCCAGGCGCACGATTTACTGCCATAACGCAGATTGGCACAGAACTTGCTGTGTTGATTTTCTTCCGAAATGACATTAAAGCAATCGTTGTTTCCTGGTTTAGACACCTTGTTCGGCGCGCAGAGTTAACTACTGAAGAAAAAGGTCAAGCTCGAATGGGTTGGCTTATCATTATCGGCAGCGTGCCAATCGTTGTGCTTGGTTATTTCGGTAGAGACTTCATTACTAATGATCTTCGATCATTGTGGCTTATTGCATCTGTCATGATCATCTTTGGTGTAATTCTTGGAATTGCAGATAAGTATGGAAAGAGCGAACGATCATTAGTTCAGCTGGGCACCAAACACGGATTCCTATACGGAGCAGCACAGGCACTTGCATTAGTTCCAGGTGTTTCACGCTCTGGAGCAACGATAGCTATGGGACGTTTTTTGGGGTATTCCCGTGAAGCTGCTCTTCGTTATTCCTTCTTGCTGGCCTTGCCCGCAGTTTTTGGTAGTGGCCTGTATCAGTTAAAGGATGCATTTTCATCTGATGCTGCGCCTAATGTCTTTTCGATTTCAGAAACCTTTGCAGCAACTGCTGTGGCATTTGTAATTGGCTACATCGTGATCGCGTGGCTTCTAAAGTATGTGGCAACCAAGAGCTTTATGCCATTCATTATTTACCGAGTAATCCTTGGTTCCACACTTCTTGTTCTCTTGGCAACGGGTGTTATTTCGGCATGAGCAAGACGTTAGTTGATAAACATTTAAAGAAATTTGAAATTGGGCAACGTGCAATTCTACAAAATCTGCGTGAAATGATTATTGATGAACTCCCTACCGCAACGGAAGTAATTAAGTACGGCATACCCACCTTCATGATTAGTGGTGTAGCTATTGTTGGATTTGATGGCTTCAAAAATCACAATAGCCTCTTTCCATACAGTGGTTCAACAAATTCGCTACTAAAAACTGAGTTAGCAAGCTATGTGCAAACGAAAGGGTCTATTCACTTCGCTCTAGACAAGAGATTTCCAAAACCATTACTACGAAAGATCATCAAAGCTCGAATCTCTCAGATCAACTCCAACTATCCCAAGAAGAACGGAGAGTTCCTAGAGTTTTACGGAAATGGAGTTTTGAAAGCTTCTGGGAAGATGAAAAATGATGCTTTGCACGGAGACTGGAAATGGTTTAGAAAAGATGCCGTGATTATGCGATCGGGTTCATTTAATATGGGTAAGCAAAGAGGCGTTTGGATTACATACGATCAAAAAGGTAAGCCCTACAAGAAAACCAATTTCGGCTCCTAATTTCGTTGCTTGTAATTTCAAAGTGCGAAGCTAAGTCAAATCTGTGGCTAGGGGCTATCTCTCAAGCATCAATCTCACATCCAAAAGTGGTTCCTAAATGTAATGTGAAATACATGTGGTGACCTACTTAATAACTGGCATAGAGGTAGCCCTCGCAAAAACTCTCTAATTCATTTCTATAAGTGGAAACCTGTCTCCTGTAAGAACAGCAAAACTCAGGGAGAGATGGGAGTACATAATGAAAAAGACTTATTCAAAAAAGACAAAGGTGCTAGTTCTTTTCACTGCCATGGCATTTATCTTTGCCAATGGTGTGCCGGCCAATGCAGCCAATAAGACAATTACTTGTTACAAAGGCACATTAGTTAAGAAAGTAACGGCAGCGAAGCCAAAGTGCCCTACTGGTTATTCAACTACTAAACCAAAAGTAACGACCAAACCAACAGCCACAGCCAAAGCAACGACACCAGCAGTATCAGCAACTGTTGCATTCAGTGGTAGCTATAAAGGAAATCTTGCAATCGTTTGGGGGGACACCTACTTGCAGGTTACATCTGTAACTGGAAAAGGAACCGGGAATGTTCTTGGCCTAACAGATTTAACCGGAACCGCATCAGCAGCTCCTGCTGGCCTGTGTGATTCATTTGATGCAAAAGGTTCCATAGGTGGCGGTGGAAACACCCTCAATGTTTCATTTGATACATCTGCAAAAGGTTGCGCCGAAGATGAATCGGCTCCGACAACAATCAAGATCACAGGTAATGCGCAGATAACTGGCGGCACTGGCAAATATGCAGGAGCAACAGGAACTCTCAAAGTTTCAGGAGTTTTCAGTGTTAAGGGTGGAGCCAAGGAAAATGCGGCGTTCACAATGGATGTAAGCGGAAATATCAAAACCAAATAATTAGAAACCCGTAAAACCAATTGAAGGAGTCGTAATGAAGAAGGTAATTTCAGGAATAGCCGTTGCTGTATTAGCAATTACAGGTGGTGCCCTATCTAGCGGAGCTGCCTATGCAGCGCCAGCTGCATCGACACTAATAATGTCAGGCGGAAACGGAGTATTCGACTTAGGTCCAATCGTAATTAATGGAACAGCCAGCGCGCCAGGAGTAGTTGCATTTACGGTAAATGGCAAAGTTGTAACAGGCTGTGAAGCGGTACCAACAACTACTGTGACTCCCTTTGTCGCAAAGTGCTCATGGATTCCAGCGGCATCCGGAACAACCCTAATCACAGGTGCATTTACACCCACTGATGTAGCAAGTTTTGCGCCAGCTATAAGTAATAACTTGAATGTAAAAATTGGCGTCCCTGTTCAGGGAATCGTTTCCCCAATACATATTTATGTTGACACAGTTCTTGCAACTGGATCAACTGGCGTGCTTGCACCACGTTTCAATGGTTGCGCAATCATGAACGAATTTATGGTTGGTCAAACTATCGTTTTTCGTGTCTATGCCAACAACGCTGATCAAGGTGGAGCGGTAATGGATTCTGCAAATACCTCAAAAGCATTTATTGAGGTAGCCGGAATTAAAGACCCAATTGCCATGTCATATGGAAACCACAGTGGTGTCGCTTTTTGGACAGCTGTTCTAAAGACAGGTGCAGCACCTTTGTACAGCACTATCGGAGTTATTAACTACAAGGTGACTTTGGTTGCTAAAGATTCAAGCACAATGAAGGTGCTTTCAACAAAGCTGACACCTAAATTAGAAAACGGAAAGCGCGTACTGGATGCTTCAGGTCGCACAGTGTATGAGCGCGTTAGTTATTACCGCACCGTTAAGTTATCAATTCCACTAAAAGGTGCAACAGGAATTTGGACTTCAAACTTCACTGCTAATTCTCAATTAAGTTTGTTTGCAGCTCCTACCATCACAAAATAAATATCAGATAACTAAACGATCGGAGAGAAAATGCGTAAGAGATATAAAGCGGCACGAATAGGAGTGGTGGCTGTCCTAGCCTTAGGATTCATCACTCCTGCTCATGCAGTAGATAATCCAGTTAAATTGGTCGCACCAAAGGAAATTAATGTTCCGGCCCTACCATTTACTGGGCTCACGGCTGCGGCATTTACTGCTCCATCAAATATGGTGAATTTAGAAATTTCACCGTCACAGATGTTTATTGGAGATGCATTTACTATCACCGGAAAAGGATTGCCCGGAAACACACCGGTCACCCTGACTTGGTCAACAAGTGATGCAACGTGGGTGACAGATGTTCAACCGAACACGGTTAATTACATGGGAACTTCGTATTCAAAGTACAACGTGGTTATGACAACTCTTTCAACAGATGCTCTTGGTGGATTTGTTTACAAAACTAAGGTGCCTTCAGATTTTGGTGGAGTGCATGATATTTACGCTGTAAACAATGGGGTGGCATTAGCTCATGGTGGAATTCAGGTTGCTCGAACACTTACAATTTCACCTAAGAGCGGTCCAATCGGAACACCAATAACAATTACTTACAATGGGCTTGGACCATCACTGTATGCGGCTGGCTCTGCTGTTTATTACGATGGTAAGTACACAGGCTCAATGCAAGCTCGTTGGACTCGCGGAACTGCAACAACCACAATCCTTGCAACAGGTCCTGTTGGAAATCACTACATTCAGACTAATGAAGCGATCAGCTTCTCTTACTTGAATCAGATGCAATCTCCAGTTCCATTTGCTAACAGTGAAATGGGAAGTTTTAAAGTCACCAAGGATCCAGGAATTTTCAAGCCATACTTGATATACCCAAAGTTGATGACACCAACAGTTTCACAACGCACAACTCTGGCTGATATTGGCTTAGATCCCGCAACTAAGGCGACAATGTCTCTACTTCCTGATCGCGGGATTGTTGGAAGTAAGACAACTATTAAGGCATCAGGCATTCCAACAAAAGGCGTTCACACAATTGTGTGGTCAACCGTTACTGGAAACCGCGTTAATTGCACAACTGGAACCTGTTGGATCTACAACCCACTTCCTTTGGGAACTGTAGAAATTACTGATGGAACAGTCAATAAAGAGGTAACAATCCCTGATCACCTTGGTGGCTATCACGTTATCCAAATCAAGCAGGGCGATGTAATTGAAGCTCAGCAAGTCTTTTATGTAAAAGAGAGCATTCAGCCTTTGCTTGATGCAAAGGGCAAGGTTGTCACCATGGGTGTTGCAAAAGCAGATCTATCCGGCTCTGTAGATGCATTTGCTCGTGGAGGACAAGGAACACCGACCTACACTTTCAAAGAAGGCGAAGAGTTCACTCTTAGCCTAAAGGGTGTTGGTTGGACACAGATGGACAACACATTGGCTGTTGCCTATGACAATAGCTATGTTGGATATGGCTGTGGATTTAATTCAAATGGATACCTAGTAGTTCACTTGAAGGCAATGGGAGGCGTTGGAACACACATTATTTCAATGCGTCCATTGCTCTACACACAGCAGCCATCTTTTGCCAACACGCCATATGGAATGGTGCCGATCCTTTCATCAGAAAATGACCTTCCAGGACTTGCGCTTGGTTATCAAATTCCAACTGTTTACTTTGCGATAAGAATCGTTAAGTAACTTCTTCTGGGACAGACCCCCGTCTTTGACTTATGTCAGAGACGGGGTTTTCCTTTGCCCCCACCAATTCCATTTGCCCAACAAGACCATGGCACTTGGAAGTAGCAAGCTACGAATGATCGTTGCATCAATTAAAACTCCGGCAGCAAGCCCGATACCCAATTGCTGCAGCCCAGCAAAATGTCCTGTTATCAATCCAGTCAGAGCTGTTATAAAAATTAGGGCAGCTGCAGTAACTACAGTTCCAGAATTTCTCATGCCTTCGCGGATCGCTTCTTCATTACTGGCACCACGCTCCCACGCTTCTCGCATTCTAGAAACTATGAATATTTCATAATCCATGGAAAGTCCAAACAAAATAGCAAAGAGCAATATCAGCACCCAAGCTTCTAATTGCTCAAGTTGATACGTACCGATACCAAATTTGAAGACTAAAACCACTATTGCAAAAGAGGTAGCTATAGAAATCAAATCAAGGATGATTGCTTTAGCGGCTAAAACTATTGACCGAAAGGTTCTTAAAAGAATGAAGAATGTAAGCAACATAATCAGAGAAAAAATCATTGGCATGGAAGATTTAATCGCTTCAAGTAAGTCCACACCTTGTGCTGGCGCACCACCGAGATAGATTTTTGTGCCTGCAGGAAATCCTGAATTGGGAATGTAGTCATCCCTTAGTTGATCTACTAATTGCTTTGTTTGATCTGAGCCAAGATCATGTTGACCAAACACGTAGATCCGAAGATATCGTCCTGAAGCATCTATATAGGGCCACTTTTCACCGCTAGCCACTGTGAAAACCTCTGGATTAGCTGCTAATTTCTTTGCAAACTCAAAACGTATTACCGGGATATCTGGCGATCCCGAATGTGTTTCTAGATCAATGACAATTTCATGGGGAGTAATTACTCCAATACCTACCTTATCTGTAACGCTATCTAGTGCTCGTGCCGACTCTAGATGTGCAGGAATTGCGCTGAGCGAACTCGGAGTCACCTGCAGCCACAAAAGTGCTGACAGAAGAATAGAAAGCGCAATGAGTGTTGATGCAAGAACCTTGCCAGGCTTGCCAATTGCGAAATTTGTAA
>WLCR01000026.1 GCA_009705235.1 Actinomycetota bacterium
AGGGTGATTTATTGATCACTAGCGATCGCGGGAAATTAGCAGGTGAGAACCCTCTGCCCGCACTGCGTGCGGTATTTGAATCAATTGAAAAGTTGTCAGCAGATGTCGTTGCTCTTTCCTGTACCGGTCTAAACGGAATGGTTACAGAATCTGCAACTTACGGCGAACTCTGTGCAGAATTTTTTGGAGCAACACAAGTAGCAGTGATCGATGATGGGTTTGCGAGTTTTGTAGGTGCATTAAAGGGTAGAGATGGAGTTGTTTTAACTGTTGGTGGTGGAGTTGTTGCCATTGGTGGATTGAATGAAAGTTTTACCCACCGTGATGGCTTAGGAAGCACCTTTGGTGATGAAGGTGGTGGTTTCTGGCTTGGAAAAGCTGGCATCACAAAAGCACTTGCAGCAAACCAAGGTCGCCATGATGATCCTGAAATGGCCACATACTTTCGTGATGAAATAGATGTGTATTACAAGTTAAGTGTTTGCGATGGCGCTGAAGCACAAACTTTTGCTATTAATACAGCCAAGAAGGTTTTAGAAGCAGCAGATGCCGGAATATCTACAGCTACTGCAATTGTTGACGAAGGTGCTTATCTGCTTGCCCAAACGGTTGTGGCAACTTGGTATGGATGCGGTGGAAGTAAGTCAGGTTCCCCTGAAATAGTTATTCAGGGAGGCCCTGCCCGCAATGTTACTTATGCAACCAAGATTGGCTTAGAAATTACTGCAAAGCTACCAAACGCTGTCATCGTGGAATCGCCTAGCGATAATTTAGATGGAGCACTCTGGATCGCCAACAACATGCCCCAGGATGTTCCTCTATTGATGATGTGGTCACGCAGTTAACTACTACAGAAGACCATATTCGCTAGCTTTTGCAGTTAATTCCTCTCGCACTGATGGATGTGCTGCATTTTTAATAATGTTGATTGCCTGGTCAGTTTGGCTGTGACCAAAACATGCAGCAACACCTTGTTCGGTAACAACATATGAATGCTGAAAATGTGTGACATTAGCCTGCAACCTAGGCACGATTGTCGAAACATTTGCTTTGGGATGCCACGATGGAAGTGCGACGAATGATTGACCTCCACGGCTGTGAAGTGCTCCCACAATGAAATCTGTTGATCCGCCAAAGCCACTATAAATTTTTCCACGAACATGGCTGGCATTAGCTTGATCAGATAAATCAACTTCAAGGGCGCTATTAATAGATGTCATCTTGGCTTGACGGGCAATTTGACTTGGATCATTAGTACGCTCGGTACGAAGCATGCGAACCTTTTTATTCAGGTCTAGCCATTGATACAGCTCTTGGCTGCCAAAGATAAAAGAGGCGGTGATTAAAACTTCTTCATCTAGCGTGCCCGCCTTGGATAGTTCTAAGACTCCATCTGAAAACATTTCAGTCCAGATGCGTAATCCTTTTCGCTGCTTAAGAGCTAACAAGACTGCATCTGGAACTCCACCGATTCCTAGTTGTAGCGTTGAATTATCTTCAACAAGGGCTGCTATTCGACTACCGATTTCAGCTTGAATATCTGTTATTTGGGTAAGAGGCTTTTCCTGTAACGGTTCATCAACTTCTACTAAGTAATCAATCTCGCTGTCATAAATCTGTGAGTCTCCGTATGTATAGGGCATCTGCTTATTGGATTGTGCAATAACCAATCCCCCATGTGCACGCGCCGTTTCGATAGCGCGGGGCAAGATATTTACTTCGGTGCCAAGGCTTACAGTGTCAAAGCGTTGCTGGGATGTATGAATAAAGACAACATCTGGTCGATAGAAGTTGCGAATCAAAACTGGTAGCAATGAGAGTCTTGAAGGGATGTATTCAAGTCGCGGATGATTTCGCATAGCTGGTCCCACAAAGGCGGTTTCGTAGGTAACGCCTTCTCGATCTGGAATCCCAGTGCCGTGAGCATTGAGCATGTGCAATTTAAATTCAGGGATAACTTCGTCAGCAATCGCTAATAATGTACGCGGTGTAGAAAAGTTTCCAGAGGCGATAATGCGTGGGTTGCTGGGTAAATTTGCGAGAATGCTTTTTAGTTGTTCTGTATTAATCACTCGCATGGTGCAAATCTATCGTCTGACGTAAAACAAAAATCTCTCTTCCCGCACATTTGCTGTGTGAGAAGAGAGATATCAGTGGTAGCCCCGAAGGGATTCGAACCCTCGTAGCTGACTTGAGAAGCCAGAGTCCTAGGCCGCTAGACGACGGGGCCATGCCTGTAAAAATTACTAGGACAAAACGTTATTAAGTTGTAGTGCTGTACTGCGCTGGGGTACCAGGACTCGAACCTAGACTTACTGAACCAGAATCAGCAGGGCTGCCAATTACCCCATACCCCAAGGTTTACCCGAACATGGTTTATTCGGCCTTGTATTGCAAGAGCAAAGAATACCAGCGGATTTATAGTGCCAATCCCGCGTTGATACGCAGTAAACAGGCCTCTTTGCCCAGTAATTCCATTGATTCAAATAATGGCGGCGAGATCGTGCTGCCTGTGGTTGCAATGCGCAAAGCGGTAAATGCAATACGTGGCTTTAGCGCCATCTCTTCGATCAATGATGCGCGCAGTACCGCCTCAATGTTTTCGTGGTTCCACACGGTGACAGTTTCTAACTCTTTAAGTGCGCGCTTTAGGATCGCCTTAGATCCCTCATCTGTAATCTTTGAAACTGATTCAGTTTCTACTGCAAACTTTGTCGTAAATAAGAATTGCAGCATCTTTGGTACTTCATTAAGCATGATGATGCGCTCTTGAATCAAAGGCAAGGCCTTCTTCACCAACTCAATTTCAGCATCTGTGCCTGTAATGACATTAGCCTTCGTCAAAAATGGTAATGACCATTTTAGGAATTCATCTAATGTCAGAGCACGGATTTTGTCACCGTTGATGGCTTCAAGCTTTTTCATGTCAAAGCGCGCAGGTGAACTATGAACTTTTTCGACAGTAAACATCTCGGTCAACTGTTTCATGGTGATGTTTTCTACATCATCCCCCGGTGACCATCCCAGCAATGCAAGATAATTACAGATTGCTTCTGGCAAGAAGCCCATCTCGCGATACCAAGCGATTGAAACTTCGCCATTTCGCTTTGACAGCTTTGCGTTGTCTTGACCCATAACAAAGGGAAGGTGTGCAAATACTGGGTAATCAGCTGGTGCAACGCCCATAGCCTGATACACGCGAATTTGTCGTGGCGTAGATGACAATAAATCTTCTCCGCGCAATACGTGCGTGACCTTCATGAGAACGTCATCTACTGCAACAGCTAGTGTGTACAGCGGTGAACCATCGGCGCGGACTAAGACAAAGTCCGGGACAAAGTTGTGATCAAATGAAACATCTCCGCGAATCAAGTCATTAAAGGTTGTGCTGCCATCTGGCATACGCATGCGGACTACGGCTCCACGGCCTTCGGCCTTATATGCGGCAATTTGATCTGCAGTTAGTTCGCGGCAATGTCCGTTATAACCCGGTGCGACATTTGCTTTACGTTGTGCTTCTCTAACCGCTTCTAACTCATCGGGTGAGCAATAGCAGTGATAAGCATCTTTTTGATCTAGAAACTTTTGTGCCCAAGTCGCATAAATATCTAAACGCTGAGATTGCAAATATGGACCATTATCGCCACCGACTTCAGGACCCTCATCCCAATCCAGACCAAGCCATTTCAGAGTATCGATAGCTGCGTTGATGTACTCATCTGTTACGCGAGTTGTATCGGTATCTTCGATACGAAATAGGAATGTTCCACCTGTGTGACGGGCATATGCCCAATCAAATAAGGCGGTACGAATGTTTCCAACATGCAAATCACCTGTTGGAGATGGGGCGAAACGAACCTTAACTCGGTTTGTAGAATTTAATTGCGACATTTACTGTGCACTCACCTTGTTAGTTAGTTCGCCAAGTCCTTCAATAGTCATCGTTGCTTTTTCACCAGCAACCATAGGACCAATGCCCGCAGGTGTACCGGTCAAAATAATGTCGCCAGGTAGCAAGGTCATAACACGTGAAACAAAGTTAATAATTGTTGGTACATCAAAGATCATGTCGCTAATCTGCGCAGATTGCTTTACTTCTCCTGCAATGACCGCTGTGATCTTTTGTGTTCCGGGCACAAAATCTGTGTCAACCCAAGGGCCAATTGGGCAAAATGTGTCAAAGCTCTTTGCCCGTGTCCATTGTCCATCTTTTTTCTGCAAGTCTCGGGCGGTCACATCGTTTGCAATTGTGTAGCCAAAGATCACATCATTGACCCGTTCTTTTGGAACATCTTTACAAATTCGACCGATAACTATTGCAAGCTCTGCTTCGTGATCAATGCGCTCAGACATCTCTGGCCACACAATTGTGTCGTTAGGACCAATGACTGATGTGTTTGGCTTTAAGAAAATAATTGGTTCATCAGGTACTACCCCACCCATTTCAGCGGCATGATCGGCGTAGTTCTTACCAATGCACACCACTTTTGATCTAGGGATGATCGGTGCCAACAAGCGCACCTTGTTTAATTCAATAGTCGCTGCGGTTTTTTGAATTCCAGAATAAATCGGATCACCGCTGATGATGCTGATAATGCCATCATCTTCCAGAACGCCAAAAAGTGGATCTTGGCCTAAGCCAGCATCTGGGCCAGGGGTGAATCGAACGATACGCATGTGCGCATTCTATCGTTACTCAGCGTCCTCAATCTCTTCAACAAGGCGCTCAACTAGAACAGATGAAATTCTGCGACGACGACCCTGTGGGCGCTCTGATGTAATCGAGAAGCCGTGCCATGAAATTGTCGATCCAGCAATTGGAACACGGCCAAGCTTTTGCGCCATTAATCCACCGATACTGTCAATATCGTCAAACTCGTCTTTTTCAAACTCAATCTTTAGCGCATCAGCTAAATCTTCAATATGCAGAGATGCCTTTGCGCGACCTTTATCAGGACTTAACCAAACAAACTCTTCTTCACCATCATCAAACTCATCTTCGATTTCGCCAACAATTTCTTCGATGATGTCTTCGATTGTGATGATTCCGGCGGTACCACCGTATTCATCAACAACAATGGCAAGGTGAATTTGGTTCTTTTGCATTTCCTTCAATAAATCATCAGCCATCTTGATTTCTGGTACAAAATTGGCCGGGCGCATTAGCTGTTCGATCTTTTCTGTGTGTTCGGCCTCGTGGTGATCAAGTGCCCGCTTTGCTAAATCCTTTACATAAACGATTCCAACAATGTTGTCGATGCCATCGCCAATAACTGGAATACGTGAGTACCCACTGCGAAGTGCAAGTGACAAGCCTTGACGCAGGCTCTTATCTTTTTCTACCCACACCATGTCAGTGCGAGGAACCATTAATTCGCGAACCAAGGTGTCGCCTAGTTCGAACACTGAGTGAATCATTTCGTGTTCGCCAGATTCCACAAGACCACGTTCATGAGCCTGATCTACCAGATCTCGAAGTTCAGCTTCAGAAGTAAATGGACCTGATCTAAAACCCTTACCTGGCGTCAAAGCATTTCCAACTGCGATCAGAAGTTTTGTTACTGGACCCAACAAGAAAGCCAACCCGTAAGCGACAATAATTCCGTATCGGGCGTACTTATGTGGTTGTTGCTTGCCTAATGTACGTGGGCCAACACCAACAACAACGTATGAAAGTACAACCATAATCGCAACAGTTAACGCCATAGCCTGAGCGCTTGGATAATTACGAAGTAAAATAACAGCCAGCAAGACAGTTGCCGTAAATTCGCACAGTTTACGAACAAGCAAGATTACATTCAGATATCTGGCCGGTTGCGCTGTGTATTTGCGCAACAAAGCTGTGCCACGCTTTCCTTCAATCTCTTCTATGACCACACGAGAAATCGAGGTCAAGGCAGACTCAGATGCAGCTAAGAATCCCGCAAACACAAGCAGGACGATGATGCTGACTATCGCTATGGGGCTCATAAACCTTTCTGCCAATCTCTTACTATTTTTTCTTGCAGGTCAAACATCACTTTTTCTTCCGCCTTATCTGCATGGTCGTACCCAAGAATGTGCAACAAGCCATGTGTAGCCAAAATATAAATCTCATGTTCTATTGGATGTCCCTGTTGTTTTGCTTGTTCTGCAGCAACAACTGGGCTTATAACAATGTCACCAAGTGTTACGGCTTCCCCTGGGGTATCAGGCATATCCATCGGAAATGAAAGCACATCTGTACTACCTGGCTCATCCATCCATTTGATGTGAAGTTCGGTCATGTAATCATCGTCAACAAAGGACACATTTATTTCACACTCAGGATTTAGCTGCAGCTCTAATAAGGCAAAAGTGAGTAGAGAGTTTATTTCAGTGGCCGGAACTAACTGCCCTGAAGTGTTTATTACTTCAATTGTCATTGTTGGCGAATTTGTCGCAATGCTTGTCGTTGCTCATCAAAGATGTCATAAGCCTTAACAATGTCCCCGATGAGGCGGTGGCGCACAACATCTTCAGCGGTTAATTCCAGAAATGCGATGTCATCAATATCCTTCAAGATATCCCGGACAATCTTTAGACCAGAGTTCTGACCATTTGGAAGATCGATCTGCGTTACATCGCCTGTGACGACCATTTTTGAACCAAAGCCCAAGCGAGTTAAAAACATCTTCATCTGTTCGGGTGTCGTGTTTTGAGCCTCATCCAAGATGATAAATGCATCATTTAATGTGCGACCACGCATATAAGCCAATGGAGCTACTTCGATGATCCCTGATTGCATTAAACGTGGAATTGAATCGATATCGATCATGTCATGCAGTGCATCAAATAATGGGCGCAGGTATGGATCTATCTTTTCACTCAATGTGCCCGGCAAGAAACCTAAACTTTCGCCAGCTTCTACTGCAGGACGAGTCAAAACGATTTTGTTGATCTTTTTTGCTTGCAGAGCTGCAACAGCCATGGCCATTGCAAGATATGTTTTACCGGTACCAGCTGGACCAATTCCAAATGTGATTGTGTGATCTTCTATTGCATCAACATAACGCTTCTGATTTGCAGTCTTTGGTCTGATAGTGCGCCCACGATTGCTGACGATATTGAGCGACATAACCTCTGCTGGATGATCAACAGGTTCGTGCTCAAGCATTTCGATGGCACGGTTTACTGCATCTACATTAAGGATATTTCCGCTGCGTATTACAACCATCATCTCGTTGAACAAATTTTCTAACTTTGCGCAATCAATGTGCGGGCCGCGCAAAGTAATTTCATTTCCGCGAACAGTGATATTTACAGATGGGAATGCCGCTTCAATAACTCTTAAATTGTCATCATGCGGACCCACAACAGCAACCATTGAAATGGCGTTAGGTACGGTGATCAGCGTTCGCTCCATATAAGGGTAAATCTATCTTTAACCGGGTGGCCATGCCATGGCGCGCCCACCTAAGAGATGCAGGTGAGCGTGGAAAACACTCTGGCCTGCCTCTTCTCCGGTGTTAAAAACAGTTCGGTAACCGTTTAGCCCGCGTTCCTTGGCGATCTGATCGGCAGCCAAGAAAAGGTCTGCGGTTATGGTCGCACTATTGCGGGCGATGCCAGCAGCATTTTCAGTATGCAAGGTTGGAACGAGCAACACATGTGTTGGTGCTTGGGGATTTAAATCATTAAAAGCGACAACATTTTCATTGCGCAACACGATGTCAGCGGGGATTTCTCCCTCAATAATCTTGCAAAAGATACAGCTGGGATCTAAGGCCACGTAATTACCATACCTTCAAAAGCGCTGATACAGCCGAAACAGCCGCAATACCTGCGTGAGCCGAACGCAATATCGGACGACCCATAAGCGCAACCTTTGCACCTGCATCACTAAAGGCTGTAATTTCCTCATCTGTTAATCCACCTTCGGGTCCGATGATGATCAACAAATGTTCAACGTTATGAGATGACACCTGATCGGATAATTTAGCCGTTGCGCTTTCATGAAATGCAATCGCAAGATCGCTAACTTTGATAGCTTCGCAAATCTGAGCCGTTGAGGCCGTTTCAGTAACTTCAGGGATTCTAAATCTGCGAGATTGCTTGCTTGCTTCTCGTGCTGTGATTGCAAACTTTTCTGAACCTTTACCGATACTGCGCGCAGATGCCCACGGAACAATACGGTCCACGCCAGCTTCTGTTAACAATTCAATCGCTTCTTTTGCGCGATCACCCTTGGGCAAGGCTTGAACAACGGTGACTGTTGTAGCAAGTGGCTGCTGGAATCCTGAGTCAATTACTCGTACCTGCATGGATTTTTTCTTTACCTCAGTTGCGACAACCTGTGACCATGATCCTTGGCCATCGCTGAGCATAAATTCCGCGCCTGTCTGCATACGTAAGACACGAATCGCGTGATTGGCATCTTCGTTTGCAAACTCGTATAGACCGCCGACAGTTGTTGGCAACTCATCTACGAAAAAGAGTGTGAACATTACTTGTGGAACACTCCCTTTAACTTGCTAAAGATTGAGCCATCTTGGCCCTTTACGTGAGCTTCATTGGCTTTTTCACCGCGGGCTTCGGCAAAAGAGCGCAGAATCTTTTCTTCATCCTTGCTTAACTTTGTTGGAGTAATTACCTCTATATGAATAATCAAATCTCCGCGGTCTCCACGGCGCAAGCGGGTCATGCCTTTGCTCTTAATAACAATAGGAGTTCCACTTTGTGTGCCGGGCTTTACATTGACATCTACAGGGCCATCTAATGATTCGACTGTAACTGTTGTGCCAAGTGCTGCAGCAATCATTGTTACTTCAAGTGCCATGTGTAAGGTGTCGCCATCTCGAACTAAGTATTCGTGGCGCTCTTCAACAATTTCTACATATAAATCGCCAGCAGGGCCGCCTCCTGCGCCAACTTCACCGCGCCCTGACATCTGAATTCTGTTACCAGTTTCAACACCGGCAGGGATTTTTACATCAATTGTTTGACGACTGCGTACGCGACCTTCGCCAGCACATTCGCGACATGGGCTCTTAATGACGCTTCCATATCCTTGACAGGCATTACATGGACGTGAAGTCATAACCTGCCCAATTACAGAGCGCACAACTTGTTGTGTTTCTCCGCGACCCTTGCAGGTCAAACATGTTTCAGGATGTTGACCATCTAAACAGCCAGTACCTGTGCACTTAGGGCATACAACTGCTGATTCAACTGTTATCTCACGCTCTGTTCCAAAGCATGCTTCATTTAGATCAACTTGAATTCTGATCAGCGAATCTTGTCCTGCACGTGTACGCGGACGCGGTCCGCGCGATCCCCCACCACCAAAGAATGCATCCATGATGTCGCTAAATCCGCCACCAAAGTTTGCACCACCAAAATTGCTTCCGCCCATGTCATAGGACTGACGCTTTTGAGGATCACTAAGGACATCGTATGCCTCGGTAACTTCCTTAAACTTTTCCTGGGTATGAGGATCAGGGTTCACATCTGGATGCAGTTCGCGTGCCAGCTTGCGGTACGCCTTTTTAATTTCATCGGTGCTTGCACCTTTTGTGACACCTAGTGTTTGGTAATGATCGGCCACTTATGGACCCTCATTGATAAAGCGTTCGACATAGCGGGCAACGGCATCTACAGCGGCAATAGAACCTGCGTAATCCATTCGAGTTGGTCCTAAGACACCAACTGCGCCATGTTGGGCAGACTCCACACCGTAACCGACAGTTACTAATGATGTTGATTGCAAATTTGTTTCGTTCTGCTCGCTACCGATTCGCACATGTACCGTTGAACGCGCCTCATCTAGTAAACGCAAAATGACGACTTGTTCTTCGAGTGCTTCAAGAA
>WLCR01000027.1 GCA_009705235.1 Actinomycetota bacterium
ATCCTGGAGTGAAGTACCTATTCCGCCCATAGATTCCTCAATCCGTTTTCCTGAATTGCAACTAACCAACTCTGCATCCGGCAAAAAAGAATTGGTACCACGTAAGTCTGTTTATCGAATATACGTGTGCGGAATAACCCCATATGACGCTACCCATCTCGGTCACGCGGCCACATATTTAACTTTTGATTTAATCCATCGTTATCTTCAAGCAAGTGACTCACAGGTGCGTTATGTTCAAAACATTACTGACATAGATGATCCGCTATTGGAGCGTGCCAAGCGTGATGGAGTTGACTGGGCTGAACTAGCGAGTCAACAGATTGATCTATTTCGTGGCGATATGATCAATTTAAGAGTTATTCCTCCGGACGATTACATTGGCGCAGTCGATGCAATTCCATTGGTTACTAAAGCTATTGAATTACTTTCGGCTAAAGAGAGCATTTACGCAGTCGACAAAGATTTGTACTTCAAAGTGCATTCCGATACACACTTTGGTGAACGATCTAGTTTGTCCGAGCGACAGATGATCGAGATATTTTCAGAACGTGGGGGAGACCCATCTCGCATCGGAAAATCAGACCCTCTCGACTGTCTGGTGTGGATGTCACAGCGACCTAACGAGCCCGGATGGCCTTCGATTCACGGAGTAGGTAGACCAGGTTGGCACATCGAATGCACCGCCATAGCTATGAAATACCTTGACCCATCTTCCGACGATGAATCGTTAATCGATATCCAGGGCGGTGGATCAGATCTAATTTTTCCTCACCATGAAATGTGTGCTGCTCAGGCTCAGGTTATTTCTGGAAAAGCTTTGGCCGCAACATATGTTCATGCTGGAATGATCGGTCTTGACGGTGAAAAAATGAGTAAGAGCAAGGGAAATTTAGTTTTTGTATCAAAATTGGTTTCAGATGGACGAGATCCAATGGCAATTCGTTGGGCTCTTATGAAAGATCACTACCGTAAAGATCGAATGTGGACTGAGGCACTTTTGATCGAAGCAGAACTTGATCTCATTGCTTTGCGCTCTTGCATGGCTCGAACTGATGTCGCACCCACCAAAGATCTCATTGAAACGATTGTTTTTGAATTATCACAGGATTTGAATACGCAGGCTGTTATAACGGCTGTCAATTCCTGGGTCAGTAAAACATTTTCGGGTGATACTGGCGGCGATATAGAATCTCTGATCGCAGTTATGGATGCACTACTCGGTATTAAACTCTAATTTTCACTTTGTCTGCGTAAATATCTTTCAAATTCTTTAGCAATTACATCTCCAGATATATCAGGTAATTCAGCAGCATCCTTGCTCTCTTCTAGAGCTTTTACATATTCAGCTACATCGCTATCTTCTGCTGCCAATTCATCAACAGATTTCTCCCACTCATCTGAGTCAATTTGAAGCGATCCAAGTGGAATAGAAACATCAAGAAAATCTTCCAGAGAGTTAATCAAAGCCAGAGAAGCTTTGGGGGAAGGCGAATTAGATGCATAATGTGGAACAGCGGCCCACAATGAAATTGCATCAATTCCACGTCGCATACATCCATCTTGGATAATTCCTAGGATTCCGGTAGGGCCTTCGTACTTCGACACGGATACTCCTAGTCGGTCAGCGATATTTGGATGTGCGCCTGTTCCCGTTACTGTTATTGGACGAGTGTGAGGTGAATCTGCAAGCAATGAACCGAGAGTGATTACAAGTGATACCTCTAAATCATCTGCTAAATCCAAAAGATCTGATGTAAATCTCTTCCACTTCATAGATGGTTCGACACCGGTGACAATAACGATGTCTCGTTTCATTTGCGGTAGTGCCAAACCGAAGACTTGAGTACCGGGCCAGGTGATACTTCTGATTGATGAATCATCAATTGATACCTGGGGTCGATTCACTTGAAAATCATAAAATTCTTCAGCTTCAACATCTGCAATCAATTGTGGGACGACATCATCATCTTTCTCTCTCCAAGCAGCAAGTAGGTGCTCGATTGCACCGGATGCACCTTCGGCTGCGTCGTTCCAGCCCGAGAATGCAACAACCATCACTGGATCGCGTAGCAGCGGTATGTTATGAATCTCCACGAATGCAACCTTACGGTAACCTTTGTCAGATGAACACGTCGAATAAGTCCCAAGGACTATTGCGGCGTACCCTTTCTGAGCGGGTAGTCATCGCCGATGGGGCTATGGGCACCATGCTTCAAGCGGCTAATCCCTCCTTGGCGGACTTCCAAAATCATGAAGGCTGCAATGAAATTCTTAACGTTAGCCGACCGGACATTGTTCGATCAGTTCATGATGAATACCTTGCTGCCGGAGTTGACGCTATTGAAACCAATACCTTTGGCGCCAACTGGTCCAACTTGGCCGATTACGGAATAGAAGATCGAATCTACGAGCTGGCTTTCGCCGGTGGAACAATTGCTCGCGAGGCGGCGGATGCATTTTCCACGCCTGACAAACCTCGATTTGTATTAGGTTCACTTGGACCCGGAACTAAGTTACCAAGTCTTGGTCACACAACATATGAAAATCTCAAGACGGCCTACTACACAGCGGCAAAAGGTTTGGCGGATTCAGGATGCGATGCGTTACTCGTAGAGACTTCGCAAGATTTGTTACAGGTAAAGGCTGCAGTAAATGGCTGCAGACAAGCAATCCTCGAAGCAGCACATGACATTGTTTTAATCGCTCAAGTTACCGTAGAAACAACCGGAACTATGTTGATGGGTTCTGAAATTGGAGCGGCTCTAAACGCTCTCGAACCGATGGGTGTTGATCTCATTGGTTTGAACTGCGCAACTGGACCTGCTGAGATGTCCGAACATCTTCGTTACTTGAGCAAGAATGCAAATATTGCAATCTCGGTTATGCCTAACGCAGGATTACCGCAGCTTGGTCCTAACGGTGCAACCTATCCATTGACGCCAGCTGAGTTAGCAACAGCACTTGATAGTTTTGTGACTGATTACGGAATTTCGCTGATTGGTGGATGTTGTGGAACCACCCCTGCACACTTAGCCGCGGTTGTTTCTAAATTGAGTAAAAGAAAGATCTCTCCTCGCACCCCAGCTTTGGATCCAGGAGCCTCATCCCTTTATCAATATGTACCGTTTAGACAAGATAAGACATATTTAGCAATTGGGGAACGAACCAATGCCAACGGCTCTCGTGCTTTCAGAGATGCTCTACTAGCTGAAGATTGGGAAAAGTGTGTAGAGATTGCACGCGACCAAATCCGAGATGGCGCACATATGTTGGATCTATCGGTTGATTATGTTGGTCGTGATGGGGCAGCAGACATGAGCCAAATTGCATCCCGATTTGCGACGGCAAGCACATTACCCATTGTTCTGGACTCGACAGAGCCCAATGTATTGAAGGCTGGATTAGAACATCTAGGAGGCCGTTGCGTAATCAACTCTGTCAATTATGAAGATGGCGATGGCCCGACATCACGCTTTGCCAAAATCATGCCACTTGTTAAGGAACACGGTGCCAGTGTTGTTGCTTTGACTATAGATGAAGAAGGTCAGGCACGAGATGCAGAATGGAAGTTACGTATCGCGCGTCGTTTGATTCATGACCTGCACGATAACTGGGACATGAATATCGGCGATATTTTGATTGATTGCCTCACCTTCCCTATAGCAACGGGTCAAGAAGAAACACGCAAAGACGGCATAGAAACTATCGAAGCGATTAAAAAGCTCAAGCTTGAATTCCCAGAAGTACAAACCACACTAGGTGTTAGCAATGTTTCATTTGGTCTGAACCCTGCTGCGCGTGTTGTCTTAAACTCTGTTTTCTTACATGAATGCGTTCAGGCTGGTCTTGATTCTGCAATAGTCCATCCTTCAAAGATCACACCGATGGCACGAATAGATGAGCGTCAGAAGCAAGTAGCACTTGATCTTGTTTACGATCGTAGAGTATTTAACGGTGATGAATGTACGTATGATCCACTTCAAGAGTTCTTGCAGATGTTTGATGGGGTAGAACTTGCTTCCAGTAAAAATGCACGTGCGGAGTCTCTTGCAGCCCTACCTTTGTTTGATCGTTTGCAACGTCGCATCATCGATGGTGAGAAGGTTGGGCTCGACGATGATCTCAACGCAGCGATGGCTCAGGGCACGCCCCCGCTAGAAATCATTAATACCCATTTACTCGAGGGCATGAAGATTGTTGGAGAACTTTTTGGAAAAGGTGAAATGCAACTTCCATTCGTTCTTCAAAGTGCAGAAGTTATGAAAACGGCGGTTGCAATGCTTGAACCATTTATGGAAAAGACTGGTGACGAAGGACGCGGAACGATGCTCTTAGCAACCGTTCGAGGCGATGTTCACGACATCGGAAAAAATCTTGTCGATATTATTTTAACTAACAACGGTTATCGTGTCGTCAACATTGGTATCAAGCAGACTATCAACCAAATTATTGATGGAGCTACAGATAGCAATGCCGACGCAATTGGTATGAGTGGTTTATTGGTTAAATCAACCGTGATTATGAAAGAAAACCTTGAAGAATTAACTGCCCGTGGATTAGACCAACGATGGCCTATCGTTTTAGGTGGAGCTGCGCTAACACGTGCTTATGTCGAACAGGATCTGGCTTCGATGTTCCCGGGTGAAGTTCGTTATGCACGAGACGCTTTCGAAGGTCTACGTTTGATGGATGCCATCATGGCTGTCAAACGCGGAGAAGAGGGTGCAGCTTTACCTGCATTACGCGAACGTCGTGTAGCCAATACAAGAATCAAAACAGAAGTGGCTGAGATTGACACTCGTCGTAGCGATATTGCCGCAGATAATTCGATTCCAAAACCGCCATTTTTTGGTTCCCGGGTAATTAAAGGAATCCAACTATCGGATTACGCCGGAATGCTTGATGAGCGTGCACTATTTGTTGGTCAGTGGGGACTTAAAGGTAACCGCGGAGAATATGAGTCTATGGTCGAAGAAGAGGGACGTCCACGTTTGCGTGCGCTAATTAATGACGTTCAATCCAAAGGTTGGCTAAATGCGGCTGTCGTCTACGGATATTTTCCCTGCTACAGCGAAAGTAATGACTTAGTTATTTTGCACCATGATGGTGAGAACAAAGGCACAGAGAGAACTCGATTCACATTCCCGCGACAAAGTCGTGACCGTCGCTTGTGTATCAGTGATTTTTTTGCATCTAAAGAATCGGGTAAGACCGATGTTGTCGCCTTTCATGTTGTCACCATGGGTTCTTCGGTCAGCGAAGCATCAGCTAAGTTGTTTGCTGATAATAATTATCGTGAATATCTCGAGCTCCACGGGCTTTCGGTTCAGCTAACTGAAGCTTTGGCAGAGCATTGGCACGCCCGTATGAGAGAAGAGCTCGAAGTAAAATCTGAAGATTCTTCGGACCTGCAAGGGATACTTGATCAGGGTTATCGAGGTTCTAGATATTCATTTGGATATCCTGCATGTCCAGATCTTGAACAACAAGTACAACTGTGTGAATTATTGAATCCTGGACGAATAGGTGTTGAGCTTTCCGAAGAGTTCCAACTACATCCAGAGCAATCTACTTCTGCAATTATTGTTCACCATCCTGAAGCTAAGTATTTCAACGCCAATTAATGTTTGCCATGAGTAAATTTTTCGAGGCAGTTTTCTTTGACATGGACGGTCTCATGGTTGATTCTGAACCCGAATGGCTTTTATCAGAAACTGAAGTGACAGCGGCATATGGTTATGAGTGGTTAGAAACCGATCAGATTGCATGCTTAGGGGGGCCACTTTCTAAGGTCGGCCAATACATGTACGACAAGTGTGGTCAGCAAGAGTCGCCTCAATTTTTCACGCAAACACTCATTGATACTCAAGTAGCAAGAATGCGCGGAAATACACCAACTATGCCTGGCGCTGTAGAACTTGTACGTGAACTACAGGCACGCGATGTCAAAACTGCCTTGGTGTCAGCAAGCCCGAGAAACATTGTTAATGCAGTTCTAGAAAACTTGGGTCACGAGCTGTTTCCATTCTCGATTAGCTCTGATGATGTTGTGCATACCAAACCACACCCGGAAGGATACTTAAAGGCGGCGTCTATTAGCGGCTCTGATATTTCAAACTGTCTCATTTTTGAGGATTCACTTACTGGAATGAACGCAGCAATAGCAAGTGGTGCATACCTTATTGGCGTTCCACATCTAGTTTCTATGGAAGAATCCGACCGTGTTCGGGTGATTAAATCTTTGGAACAAATGTCATTTTCGAAGTTAGGTGAATTAAGAAGTAACTTCGCAGCAGCCATTTAGGCCTTCAATTTAATTTAGCTATTGTGAGCTGGGCAAATACTTTTGAAGTAGCACCAGTCGCACAAACGCGAAGGTTTTGCTGGCCAGTACTGCTTATCCATAGAAATAAAAATATCTTTGGCTACTCGACGAAGTACCTTTTCTGTCGATTCAAGCTCTGCCATAGTGGGACTGCTCTTAACTAATTTCCCATCGCCTAAATAGATCAGTTGCAACAGTCGGGGGAGAACGCCATTGTTCTTCCAGTATAAAAGAGCGTATACGCGTAATTGAAATAGTGATTTTTCCTCCCAACCTGGTTTTGGTGCCTTCCCAGTTTTATAATCAACAATCCGTACTTCTCCTGTTGGTGCAACATCTAGTCGATCCACATACCCGTGCAGATAGACATTTGTATCGAAATCATTCTCTAAATGCATCTCTCGATGTGTCGCTTCAAAAGTGGTTGGATTTTCCAATGTGAAATAAGTGGTTAGTAACGCCGAAGCTCTGTCCAGCCATTCTTTTTCATTTGTCACCAAACCCAGAAGATCTGGCTTGTCGGCTAATTGAGCCTTCCAGCGTGATGGCAAAAGTTCGACTGCGGACTCGACTGTTCTTCCCGCGGCAGGCAGCTCAAATAAGTCCTGAAGAACGGTATGAACCAAAGTACCGCGTTCGGCATCTAGAGATGGTGGTTCAGGCAATTTGTCGATCTTGCGGTACTTATATTGCTGGGGACAGTTTTCATACTCATTGACCGCACTTGGCGATAGACGTAAATGTTGTTCATTACTCACCTGGCTGAAGATACTCGTACTTGCTGTATTAATTTCGCCTAAGATGCTCCCGTGTCTAATCTTGGGTATTTCGGAGCTGGTGATCGCATTCAATTGACCGATCCAAAGGGCAAGTTGTACAGCTTTACAATTATCCCCGGTAAAGAGTGGCACACACACAAAGGTTGGATTACCCACGATGACCTTATTGGGATGCCCGAGGGATCGGTTGTAAGCACCACTGCGGGTTTAAAGTTCACTGCATTTAAACCTTTGCTCGCTGATTACGTTTTAACTATGCCGCGCGGAGCAACAATTGTTTATCCCAAAGATGCAGCGATGATAATTGGTGTCGCAGATATCTATCCCGGATCTCGAGTTCTAGAGGCTGGAGTAGGAAGCGGAGCATTAACCATCTCGCTTTTGCGCGCGACGGGATCTTCCGGAAAGGTTCATTCAGTAGAACGCAGAGCAGATTTTGCCGACAATGCACGTTCAAATGTGGACGCATACTTCGAGGGTGCTCCTGATAACTGGAGTTTGATTGTTGGAGATTTGCAAGATCAGAATTTTGACTCTGAATATGACCGAGTAGTGCTAGACATGTTAGCTCCGTGGGAGTGTGTAGACATTGCCGCTAGAGCTCTGCGTCCGGGTGGAGTCTTCTTAGCTTACGTTGCAACAACTACTCAATTATCCGCAACAGCTGAAGCGCTGAAAGAGGATGGACGTTTCACCGAGCCTGAAAGTTCTGAAACCCTTGTTCGAGGTTGGCACCACGAGGGTTTGGCTGTGCGTCCACAACAACGAATGATTGGGCACACCGGATTTCTGATTCAAAGCCGACGCATGGCCCCAGGAGTTGAAGTTCTTGCTCGTCGTCGTCGACCTGCGAAAGGTGCGTACGGTGTCTCGGAAGATTGAACGGTTAATTAACCTAACAATAGCCCTACTTGCTACAAAGAGATATCTCACTAAATCTGAAATTTTTAGGACTGTCGATGGTTATGAAGGTAGTGCCGAGACTAAAGAACGAATGTTTGAACGCGATAAGGATGATTTGCGAAATCTTGGAATCTCGATCGATGTAGGAAGTTTTGATCCACTCTTTAGCGATGAAGCCGGCTACCGGATAAAATCTGAAAACTATCAACTTGATCTGGGTGAAATCACTCCAACACAGATCTCCCTTCTTTCCTTGGCTGCTGAAGCATGGCAAGGTGCAGCATTTGCAGATGCGGCACAGAGTGCGATCTTAAAATTGAGTGCCTTCGGTATACCTTCAGATCCCATCGATATCCCTGGATTATCTCCCAAACTTTCCAATAGCTCTAAGGATTTGGAGGTTATAACAGATGCGATTGCCGACTCAAATTTTCTGATTTTTGATTATCTTTCAACTGACTTAACTCCTGAAAAGCGAACAATAATTCCAATTGCCTTATCTAACCGTTCAGGTTTTTGGTATGTATCTGGCGTAGATCAAGAGATACAAGAAATTAGAACTTTCAGATTAGATCGTGTACACGGGGCTATAGATGTCCGAGTAAACAAAAGCTCCTTTGAATTTCCTGCCAATTTCGATGTAGAGCGCCTTGATGTTCCGGCGGCTAACCGCTTAGCCGTTATTGATGTGCGTAAAGGAAAAGGTCACGCCCTGAGACGGCTTTCAGTCTCGATCAAAGATTTAGGGGAGTGGGACCAGATCAAGGTACCCATTCATTCGATCCAATCTCTGGCCGGCGAAATATTGTGGCATGGAGAAGATGTTTTTGTTCACGAACCAACCGATCTGCGAGAGTACATAATTGGGCAACTGCATTCTTTGGTAGCAAACCATGAGTAAAGACATTTCTGCACCGCTTTTAAGAACTGCAAGATTATTGGACTTGGTACCTTTTTTGAATACCCATCAAGGAATCGCACTTAAAGAGTTGGCGCAGCATTTCAATGTTTCACAAGCACAAATGACCGCAGACCTGACCACCTTATGGATGTGCGGATTACCAGGCTACACACCGTTGGAGTTAATGGATCTCGAGTTTGAATCTGGCTTTGTTAGCATAAGAAACGCTGCAACTTTATCGAAACCAAGAACTATTACCTTCCAAGAAGGTGTTGCATTACTGCTTGGCCTAGATCTTATTGCTTCTTCTTTGCCAGATGACCGGCAAGATTTGTTGGAAGCCACAGAGTCTTTGCGAGGGCGTCTCACAAAGATTATGGGAGTACCGGTTAAGTTATCGGTTGCAACTAGCACATCTGGATCTGTATTGACGGCGATCTCTCACGCAGTCCAAACTAATGGCGGTTTGAAATTACGTTATCACTCGATGTACAAAGATTTGGTGTCAGAGCGTGTTGTCATACCGGTGGATATTTATCAGAGTAATGAAAATCTATATATGCGCGCTTATTGCCTTATTTCATGTGACTATCGAGAATTTCGGGTTGATCGCATTGAACTAGCAACACCAGAACCAGTTGTTGAAAATTTTGTTCAAGACACAAAAGATTCTAAGAA
>WLCR01000028.1 GCA_009705235.1 Actinomycetota bacterium
AATGCTCCGGCAACAGCTAATGCGCGCACGCGTGCACCAGCTGGGGGATTCTCATTTAATTTCGCAAGAGCCTTTAAATCACCAGCTGCAACAATTTGCCCAGCACCATTGTCATTTGCTGCAACCAAATTAAGTGCACCAATTGCAGCTAAAACTTCGGTGCGATTTCCACCAAGGATGGCTGACATTCCAGATGGTGATGTAGCAGCAGCCTTTGACATCTCAATACCTCGCGCACGGACAAGTGTTAGTGCATCACTTTCAGAGATTGCACCTGACATAGCAGCTGCAGCAAGTTCGCCGACCGAATGCCCTGATGTGACAGCAAAATTCTTGATTCCTAGCGCATGAGCACCCAATAACGATGCAGCAACAATTAGCGGTTGCGCGTTGGCGGTATCTTTAATTTCTTCAGCATCAGCAGTTGTGCCAAGGTGGAACAAATCTAAATCAATCGAATCAGACCAAGAGATAATTAGTGCCTTAAGCGCCGGATCTTGAATCCAACTGTTAAACATTCCTGGTGTTTGTGAACCCTGTCCAGGAGCGATGATTGCGAGCACAGTCAGATATTAGTGTGCTTACTTACTTACTATCTAGTACGAGACACAAGCCAAACAAGCACGCTGTGTTCAGCAACCTCAACCTGCGAAGCAGGTGCGGCAATAACTGGCTCGTATGTTGCAACATTCTTTGATGCATCAAATATGCATCGAAATGTTTCGCCCCAGCTGGCATCCGGCAATGTAAATGTTGTTACTTCCCGTGATGAATTGAGCATCAATAACAATCCTTTTGTTGGATCTGCCTCAACAAAGACAGTAATGCTTCGCTTTTCTTCATCTCTCCAGTGATCATCGCTCATTTCATTTCCGCTAAGTGAAAACCAGGCGATATCTTTTCTTTTTGTTCCTTCATCAACAGCGCCAGTAAAAAACTCGGATGCGACATCTGCTAAATAAGTTGCACGTATTTGTGCCAGCGATTGAACCGCGGCCAAGATGTCTGCTTGTTCTTCATTTAGATTCCACGACAATGCCCATCCGCCTTCATATGTTTGCTCGCTCTCGTGGGCGTGTGCAATTGGTAAGGAGTAAGCATTATTTGAACCATTCTGTGTCCGACTTACTTCATCGCCCATATTTAGCATTGGGACACCAGATGACAACATCAAAGTTGCCAGCAAAGATTTCTTTAAACGATTTCGAATCTCGTTGATTCCTGCATCTAAAGTTTCGCCTTCGTGACCAACATTCCACGATCGATTGGAATCATTGCCATCGTTATTGTTTTCACCATTTACTTCATTGTGCTTGTGGTTATAGGTCACCATGTCATGAATCGTGAATCCATCGTGTGCTGCCACAAAGTTAATTGACGATGTAGGCCCTCGATAGTGAAATACATTGCTAGAACCACTAATACTTGAAGCAATATCTGAAACACCTTCACCAAAGCCACGGGCTAGATCGCCAAGCCAAAACTGGCGTACAGAGTCTCGATATGCATCATTCCATTCGCGCCATGGATGAGGAAAATCTCCCAATGAATACCTTGAAATATCCCAAGGCTCGGCAATCATTTTAAAATTGCGCAGGACCGAATCGGCACCAATTGCAGCCATAAGCGATGAGTTAAAGGCGCTATCACTTGTATATAGGGCCGTTGTTAAATCAAACCTGAAACCATCAACACCAACAACATCAATCCACCAGCGAAGGGAATCAATAATTTGGCGCACTGAATGTGGTTTGCTTGCTGCAAATGTGTTTCCGCAACCGGTGACATCTAGATAATTACCATCTGAATCTTGACGGTAGTAAGCGTGATTATCGATTCCTCTGTAAGAAAGAGTTGGGCCACCAATTCCACCTTCAGCGGTGTGGTTGTAAACAACATCTAAAATGACTTCGATTCCAGCAGCATGAAGCTGATCAACCGACCACTGCAATTCGCTGATCGGATCTTGGGTGGCTGCGTACTCACGATGTGGAGCAGAAAACAAAAGCGAGTTATAACCCCAGTGATTGATTCGTCCACGGCCATAAATTGCAGGCTCAGTTATTGATTGAGCAATCGGCAATAACTCCAGTGCAGTAATTCCAATAGATTTTAAATGTGCAATCGTGCTGGGGTGTCCTAAAGCTTTGTAGGTCCCACGTTCATTGTCTGGAATCTCAAGGTTGAAGGCAGTCAACCCTTTAACATGTGCTTCGTACATAACTGTTTTTGCCCACGGGACCAAGGGCCGCACAATTTCGCGAGGGCCATGATCTGTGACAACTGAATATGGAACCTTGCCTGCGCTATCTCTAGCATCACGTTCATTCACATCACCTGCGCCATAGGCATCGATTGCAACATGGCCATAGATTTCGGGTGAATAAGTAATGCCGCCATCAATGACATGCGCATATGGATCAAGTAATAATTTAGCTGCGTTGAAGCGAACACCGTGTTCTGGAAGCCAAGGACCGTAGACTCGGTATCCATATCTCTGGCCTGCACGCACACCTGCTAAATATCCGTGCCAAATTGGGCCATTGCGATGGGCCATTGCAAAGCGAGTCTCAACCATCGCACCGTTTACCTCATTAAAGAGGCATAGCTCGATGGCATCTGCCGCGTTGCTCCAGATCGCAAAATTAGTGCCGCCATCGGTGACGGTAGCGCCAAGAGTGCGGGGATCGGCAGGAAGCATGGGCGTCATCCTGCCCTGAATGGGCTTAAAAGCGCAGTTGATTCAGATGTGATTGTGTAGCCAATTAGGGTTACTGACCAGTAACATTTGCCCCATGAAGATTGCGGTGTGCGTAAAGCAGGTCCCGGACTCGTGGGCTGAAAAGAAAATGGTCAACGGAATTCTTGATCGCGAAAATGTTGATGCTGTTCTCAACGACCTTGACGAGTACGCCGTCGAAGAAGCGCTACGTATTGCCGAGGCACATGGCGGAAATGAAGAAGGTGGCAGTAATACCGTCACAGTTATTTCTATGGGACCAGAACGCGCAACTGAAGCGGTTCGTAAAGCTTTATCAATGGGTGTTAACGATGCAATCTTGGTTACAGATCCACAACTTGCAGGGGCTGATGCGCTCGCAACTTCAGCTGTTCTTGCTGCAGTAATTGAAAAGGGTGGTTTCGATCTAGTTATTTGTGGAACAGAATCAACTGATGCGCGCATGAGTGTTGTGCCTGCAATGTTGGCAGAACGTTTAAATGCAGCACAACTTACATTTGCCTCAAAGGTTGCGGTCGATCCTGCCACCTGCAAAGTTTCGATTACCCGTGTAACAGAGGCAGGCGTTGATGAAATGCACGGACAGTTCCCGTGCGTAATTTCTGTTGTAGAAAAGATTAATGAACCACGCTATCCCTCATTTAAAGGAATCATGGCGGCTAAGAAAAAGAGTATTGACAGTAGAGATTTAGCAACCGTAGGAGTTTCGGCAATTGCTGCATGGTCATTAGTTGCAGATGCAACGCCACGTCCGGCACGCGCTGCAGGAATCAAAGTCACAGATGATGGAACCGCGGGCGAACAACTAGTTAAGTACTTAGCAGAAAAGAAACTGATATGAGCAAAGTATTGATTCTGGCTGACTTTGTTGGCACTAAAGCAACCAAGACAAACGCTGAATTAGCTACCGCCGCTGCACGAATTGGCGAAGTAACCGCTGTTGTACTTGCACCAACAGGACAAGGAACAATTTACGCCTCAGCTATCAATCGTGGCCCTATTGCAAACATAATTGTTGTTGAGTCTGATGCTTTTGCATCCAATGGCGTTGCAGCTGTCGCAGATGTTTTAGCTCAAATAATTACCGCACAATCTCCTTCTGCCGTTCTTGTTGCATCGCATGCATTTGGCAAAGAAGTTGCCGCTCGCACAGCAGTTAAGACTGGTTCTGGAATCATTACTGATGCTGTAGATGTTTCAGCTGACATCACTGCAACTCAATTGGTATTTGGTGGTTCAACAACAGTTCATTCAAAGGTTTCACATGGCACGCCAATTATTACTGTGCGACCAAATTCAGTTGATGCAAGTACAACAGAATCAACTCCGAGCATTGAAACTATTTCATTGACTGTTTCAGATGATTCGAAGAAGGCAACAGTCACTTCCTCACAACCTCCAGTACAAGGCGGACGTCCAGAACTAACCGAAGCAAACATTGTTGTGTCAGGTGGACGTGGCACAAATGGAGATTTCAGTGCGGTGGAAAACTTTGCCGATGTCTTGGGTGCTGCAGTTGGTGCTTCTCGTGCAGCAACGGATGCCGGGTGGTATCCACATTCGCATCAAGTAGGTCAGACTGGCAAGACCGTTAGTCCGCAGCTATATGTTGCAAATGGAATTTCAGGTGCGATCCAACATCGTGCAGGTATGCAGACAAGTAAGACCATTGTTGTCGTAAATAAAGACCCAGAAGCGCCACTGTTTGAAATTGCAGATTTCGGCGTAGTGGGCGATCTATTTGCTGTGCTGCCTAAGGCAACGGAAGGCATCAAAGCCCACAAGTCATAGACTTAGGCCCGTGCCTTCGATCTACGTAGACCATGCCGCAACGACACCAATGTCACCTGCCGCATTTTTGGCTATGTCAGATCAATTACAGCAATTAGGAAATCCTTCAAGCCTGCACACACATGGTCGTGCAACTCGCAAAACGTTAGAAGATGCCCGCGAAGTAATTGCACAAAAGATTGACTGCCTTGCATCCGAAGTCATCTTTACCGCCTCAGGTACCGAAGCAAACAACATCGCTCTTAAAGGCTTATTTTGGAATGGTAAAAAGCAAGGCAAAAATGTTGTTGTAATCTCATCAATCGAGCATCATGCGATTTTGGATCCAGCACAATGGTTAAAAAATCATGAAGGTGCAGAAGTCATAGAAGTCCCTGTCACATCAGATGGTGTGGTTGATTTGCAGTTTCTAGGGCAACTTGTCTCTGATCGTGGATCTGAAATTGCGGTTATTTCAATCATGCATTCCAACAATGAGACTGGAGTGCTACAACCACTTGAAGACATTGTATTGATTGCTGGAGATATTCCTGTTCATACAGATGCGGTACAAAGTTTTACTAAAACACCACTTTCTTATAAAAAATCTGGTGTAACAGCTTTGACACTTAGTGCTCATAAAGTTGGTGGACCACTTGGTATCGGTGCGTTGATTTTACGTCGTGCATTTGAAATTCCTGCACTGCTTCATGGTGGGGGACAAGAGCGAGAAATTCGTAGTGGAACATTAAACGCCCCCAGCATTGTTGCCTTTGCTACAGCTGTTAAGGATTCATATGATGCTCAGAGGGTTTTAGGTTTAAGAGATTCCTTTATTTCTGGCGTTAAGGGTCTAATACCCGATGCATATATAAATGGTGAAAATAGTGCGCGCTTGCCAGGCATCGTCAATGTGACATTTCCTGGTACTCAGAGCGATACATTATTATTGCTCTTAGATAGCGCCCATGTTTCTGCTTCAACTGGTTCAGCATGTAGCGCTGGCGTGCATGAAGCTAGCCATGTGCTTCTATCAATGGGGCACACTGAAGAAACTGCCCAATCTTCCTTACGCTTTTCATTTGGTGCCATTTCCACCCAAGCAGATGTAGATTTTGTCTTGTCAGTCTTGCCCGATGTAATTAGCCGAGGACGGGCGGCGCACAAATGAAGCTAATTGCAGCAATGAGTGGTGGAGTTGATTCTGCAGTTGCTGCTGCCCGCGCAGTTGAAGCTGGCCACGAAGTAATTGGAGTGCACTTAGCCCTTGCTGCAAATCCACAGAAGTATCGATCAGGTGCACGTGGATGTTGCACAATCGAAGATTCACATGACGCCCGACGTGCAGCAGATGTAATCGGAATCCCTTTTTACATTTGGGATATGGCTGAAGAGTTTCATGATGGGGTTGTAGAAGATTTCTTAGCAGAATACGCAGCTGGCAGAACTCCTAATCCATGTTTGCGTTGTAATGAAAAGATTAAATTTGCAGCAGTCCTAGATCGAGCACGAGCTATGGGATTTGATGGTGTTGTTACCGGACACTACGCACGGACACAAGTAAGTGAAACTGGAAAAACTCTGCATCGCGCAGTAGATCATTCCAAGGATCAGTCCTATGTTTTATCTGTGTTAACCGTCGAACAAATCGAAGGTGCGATATTTCCTCTGGGGGATACGACCAAAGTTGATATCCGCCTTGAAGCCGAAAAACGCGGATTAGCAGTCGCACAGAAACCAGATAGCCATGACATTTGCTTTGTCCCATCCGGTGACAATGCAGGATGGCTGCGAGATCGCTTAGGTAGCGAAGTAGGACCAATTGTGGATCAAGATGGAATAAAAATTGGCGAACACAAAGGTGCCTACACATACACAATCGGTCAGCGCAAAGGATTAGGACTAACTGTTCCAACAGCAGATGGATCACCACGATTTGTTTTAAAGATTGAACCCGTAAGCAATACCGTAGTAGTTGGCGCGCGGGAAGATTTAGCGATCACCACTATGCGTGGCGAACGAGCTGTTTGGTGTGGTCCAGCTGTAACTGATCAAGTGCAACAAGGATTTGTGCAGATTCGCGCCCATGGCGCAGCACTTCCATGTACCTATTACTTTGATGGAACATTGCTCACCGCTACTTTAGAAGAGCCATTGTTGGGCTTAGCAACAGGTCAAGCAATGGTTATTTATGATGGTGATCGCGTCGTTGGATCAGCAACAATCAGTGAGACTGAATGAGTACCAACCCGCGTCATGTAATGACCGAACTAATCAATGAGATTCGGGATCATCAATTTAGATATTATGTATTAGATCAACCAACCATCACTGACGCGAAGTTTGATGAGCTGTTAGGTCAATTACAAAAACTCGAAGATAAACACCCCGAACTTCGCGAACCAGATTCACCAACGCTGCATGTAGGCGGTGGATTTTCTACGCAATTTGAACAACGAGATCACATTGAAAAGATGATGAGCCTTGATAACGTCTTTGACCTAGAAGAGTTAGCAATCTGGTTTGATCGAGTAGAAAAAGAAGTCACAGAGCCTATGTATTTGTGTGAAGTCAAGGTCGACGGATTAGCAATCAACTTGACCTATGAGAACGGTCAATTAGTTCGTGGATTGACCCGCGGTAATGGCGTTACGGGTGAAGATGTGACCCTCAATGTGAAAACGATTAAGAATTTACCGCACACTTTAAATGGGAAAAATATCCCTTTACTGATTGAGGTGCGAGGAGAAGTTTTCTTTCCTATTGCAGCCTTTAATGAACTCAATGATTCACTTGAGGAGTCAGGCAAACAGCTATTTGCTAATCCCCGAAATGGAGCAGCCGGATCGCTGCGCCAGAAAGATCCGCGAGTTACTGCCGCCCGGCCACTGTCCGTAGTCGTGCATGGCGTTGGCGCAAAGAAAGGCATCACCTTTGATTCGCAAAGTGGGGCATATGGCGAGCTGAAAAATCTAGGTTTGCCCACTAGTGATCGTTTTAAAGTGTGTAGCACACGTAAAGAGGTTGAAAAATTCATTCAGCACTACTCAGATCATCGCCATGATGTTGAGCATGAAATCGATGGCGTAGTAATCAAGGTTGATTCATTGTCACAGCAGCAACAGTTGGGCTTTACATCTCGTGCTCCAAAGTGGGCGATTGCCTATAAATACCCACCCGAAGAAGTGACAACTAAATTATTAGATATAAAGGTAAGTGTTGGTCGTACAGGACGTGTAACTCCATTCGCATTTATGGAGCCAGTCAAAGTTGCAGGATCAACTGTTACTAATGCAACGTTGCATAACGCAGAAGAAATTATTCGAAAGGGTGTCCTTATCGGCGACACTGTTGTAATTCGAAAAGCTGGCGATGTAATTCCAGAGGTTTTAGGCCCCGTGATGGATAAGAGAACTGGAAAAGAAACAGCTTTCGTAATGCCAACTCACTGTCCTGAATGTGGATCAGCTCTTCGCGCCATGAGTGATGGTGATGTAGATATTCGCTGTCCAAATACACAAAGTTGCCCTGCACAGTTGCGTGAGCGAATTTATTACATTGGATCACGTGCGGCATTAGATATAGATGTGCTGGGTTATGAAGCTGCAGTTGCTCTCTTGGATTCTAAGATAATCAAGGATGAATCAGATCTTTTCAATCTAACCGCTGACACACTTGTTACATCCGAATTCTTTACTAAGAAGGATGGAACACCCGCAGCCAATGTCGAGAAATTGCTTGCAGCGCTGCAAGAGGCAAAAACTAGACCGTTGTGGCGAACTTTGGTTGCACTTTCTATTCGCCACGTTGGACCTACTGCAGCTCAAGGTTTAGCGGCTGCACTTGGTTCAATTGATGCGATTTCAAAAGCATCAGCGGAACAACTTGCAGATGTTGATGGCGTTGGACAGATCATCGCTGATTCAATCGTGGAATGGTTCTCAGTTGATTGGCACAGAGAAATTATTGATAAGTGGGGCGCTGCAGGGGTTCGCATGATTAATGAACCGACACAGGCATTGCCACAAACTTTGGCTGGAATAACCTTTGTTGTTACCGGTGGGCTGGAATCCTTTTCGCGAGACGGCATAAGTGAAACAATTACCGCTCATGGCGGAAAAGCCTCTTCATCAGTATCGAAAAAAACTGATTATGTATTAGTGGGATCAGACCCAGGGTCAAAGTTAGCTAGAGCACAAGAATTAGGCGTGCCAGTTATTGATGAAGCGAAGTTCAAAGAGCTTCTAGCCGGCAAGTAGTACTATTACAACCATGATTAATCTTGCAGAAGAGATTCACCGCGAACTTCCAGCCTCACCACTTGCCTTTGGTGTTTTCGCATTTGTAGTTTTTGTCGTACTTCTTTACTTAGTACTTCGCCTAGACCGAGACTAATTTGTCCCGAGTAGGTATTTACGGAGGAACTTTTGACCCAATTCATCTGGGTCATTTGCATGTAATTACACAACTCATTGAAAAAAAGATTGTTGATCAGCTGCTAGTTGTTCCAGCAGGGCAACCGTTGTTACGTAGCCAAACACCACGTGCATCGGCTCAACAACGTCGGACAATGTGCCAGTTAGCAATTTCGGAATTATCTGCAGAAGTGGCGTCCAAAGTTCAGGTCAATCCCATCGAAATTTTAAGGACGGGTCCAAGTTTTGCAATCGATACCGTTGAAGCGGTTGCTCAGAATTATCCGGATGATGAAATTGTCCTAATCGTTGGACAAGATGCAGCGGAAAAATTAGATCAGTGGCACCGCATTGACGAACTTCGCGCAATGGTGGAATTTGTTGTTATTTCGCGTCCTGGCTATGAAGGAAATGGAATTGATATTGGGGCTTTGCCAGTGGCAGCGACCACAATTAGAGAAGGTTTGAGCGCAGATGTTTCGTCATCGGTAGCTGCATTTATACGAGAGAATAACCTCTATGACAATTAGCAAAAGAACCCACGAGATAACTCAGATCGCTGCACATGCTGCCATCGATAAAATTGCAGTAGATGTTGTAGCACTTGATCTATCAGATCAATTGGTTCTAAGTGAAGTCTTCT
>WLCR01000029.1 GCA_009705235.1 Actinomycetota bacterium
AAATGCAACCGCTGCCGCAGAATTCAATGTGTGGCATGACCCAGAAGCTGCTGCAATTGTTTTCCAAAGCGGAGTCCCTATTTCAATGTATGGACTAGATGTCTTTATGCGTCCAACAATCGGCCGAGCAGATGCAACCGCTATGAGTAAATCTGCAAAACCTGCTTCGCAGTTTGCAGGATCGCTAGCACTTGGATTCATGGATCAGGTTAAGACAGATCCAATATCTTTAGGTGATTACGGCGCACTTGCCTTAGTAATCCACCCAGAACTTTTCACAACAGAAATGTTTGATGTTGCGGTTGATACATCTGCTGGTCCCGCACGTGGTCAAACAATTGTGGATCGACGCGATGCTTGGCTAAAGCAGTTAGAGCCACTAGACCTAGAAGATTCTGCAAAAGTTCGTGTTGCTTTAGATCTAGATGTTAACGCGGTTGTGAAATTGTGGTTAAAAACCGTTAATTCATAGCCCTATTGGGTGCCAGACAGTTTTAGCTTCCATAAAGGCAATGATGCGACCAGGATCTGCTGACTTAAAGGAATGAATCCGTTTTAAGTTTTCAGCGCCAGCAACCTTGATATCAGCATGTTTTTCCGAAGACAATCCAGATATGTCTAATGCATCAATATCCATGTGAGATGCCATCCATGGTGCAATTTCATCTTTTTTGCCTGTCAGAATATTAATTACACCTGCAGGTAGATCACTGGTTGCAAGAACTTCAGCAAACGTCATGGCAGACAATGGAGCTTTTGTACTTGCCAGAACTACAACTGTATTTCCTGACGTAATGATGGGTGCAACAGCATCGATCAGCCCAAGCAATGAAGGAGCTTCAGGTGCAATTGCAGCTATGACTCCCATACTTTCTGGGATTGTAAAGTTGTAGAAAGGACCAGCAACTGGATTTGTAGAACCTGCAAGAGAAGCAATCTTATCTGTCCATCCTGCATACCAAACAAGACGATCAATAGCTTCAGTTACTTCTTTATCAGCCTTTACCTTTGTTGCTCCAGTGATGCTAACAATTTCTTCCACAAATTGCCCACGACGACCTTCGAGCATTTCAGCAATGCGATACAAAATCTGTCCACGGTTGTACGCCGTAGCTTTATTCCATCCCGAATGCGCTGCGCGTGCTGCAACAACTGCATCACGCAAATCTTTACGAGAAGCAAGGCATGGGTTTGCAATAAAGACACCTTTTGCATTTTTTACTTCGTAGGTGCGACCTGATTCTGTGCGTGGGAAAGCACCATTTATGTACAACTTGTAGGTTTTTTTCACATCGATGCGATCACTCATGGCTAACTCCCTTCAAATATGCAGCCAGGCCGTGGCGTCCGCCTTCGCGACCCCACCCCGATTCCTTATATCCACCAAATGGCGATGTTGGATCAAACTTATTAAAGGTATTAGCCCAAATAACACCAGCACGAAGTTGTTGTGATGCCCACAATGTGCGAGATCCTTTTTCGCTCCAGATGCCGGCTGAAAGCCCAAAGGGGGTGTTGTTTGCCTTTTCTATTGCTTCGGCAGGTGTTCTAAAAGTTAGAACAGAAAGAACTGGACCAAATATTTCCTCGCGTGCAATGCGATGTGCCTGTGTGACGCCAGTAAAGATAGTTGGTGCAAACCAAAACCCTTTACTTGGCAACTTACATTCAGGACTCCAGCGTTCTGCACCTTCTGAATCACCGACGGCGGCGAGCTCAATAATTTTTGCAAGTTGTTCTTTGCTATTGATTGCACCGACATCCGTGTTCTTATCCATTGGATCGCCTACGCGAATCTTTTGCATTCGATTCTTTAGTTTGTGTAAAACTTCTTCAGCTACATTTTCTTGTAACAATAGGCGAGACCCGGCACAACATACATGTCCTTGATTAAAGAAAATTCCATTAACAATTCCTTCAACAGTCTCATCTATTGGTGCATCATCAAAAACAATATTGGCGGCCTTGCCACCTAGTTCTAAGGTAACGCTCTTGTTGGTTGGCGCAACAGCGCGAGCAATAATCTTTCCAACCTCAGTCGATCCAGTAAATGCAATCTTGTCGATACCTGGATGATTAACAATCAACGCTCCAGTTGATCCATCACCTGTAACAATGTTTACTACGCCCGCTGGAAGTTCTGCCTGCTGACAAACTTCTGCAAAAAGTAACGCTGTAAGCGGTGTTGATTCAGCCGGCTTTAGTACGACAGTGTTTCCAGCGGCAAGTGCTGGTGCAACCTTCCAGGCCAACATCAATAGTGGAAAGTTCCAAGGAATAATCTGTCCTGCAACGCCAAGTGGCTTTGGAGATGTGCCAAGACCTGCGTATTCAAGCTTGTCTGCCCATCCTGCATGGTAGAAAAAGTGCGCAGCAGCCAATGGAATATCGGTATCTCTCGACTCACGAATCGGCTTTCCGTTATCTAGAGTTTCAAGTACTGCAAATTCACGTGCACGCTCTTGCATAATGCGAGCGATTCGATACAAATACTTGCCACGCTCTTTGCCTGACATCTTTGACCAAGTAGAAGTGTAAGCCTTGCGCGCTGCCTTTACTGCGGCATCAACATCTGCCTTACCAGCAAGTGCGATCTGGCTTAGCACCTCTTCAGTAGCTGGATTAATTGTCGGAAAGTGCTTTCCACCTGCAACAAATTTTCCGCCGATGAAGTGCCCATACTTAGGCTTGATCGTGACAATTGCGCGAGATTCTGGCGCTGGGGCGTATTCGAAGGTCATAGTCGTCTCCATTAATCCATCGTCACGTACTGAGGGCTAGTGTAATAACCATCATCCATCTTCATGCGTTGCATCAATAGATCATTGAGCAATGCACTGGCCCCAATTCGAAAGAGTTTCGGATTAAGCCAATCTGGTCCAACAGTTTCATTGACCAAAACTAATTGTTTGATTGCATCTTTAGTATTTCGAATGCCACCGGCTGGCTTAACTCCGATTCGCACCTGAGTCATTTCGTAAAAGTCGCGAACAGCTTCGAGCATTACCAGAACAACAGGGGGAGTTGCAGCGGGTGCAACTTTGCCGGTTGATGTTTTAATAAAATCAGCACCTGCTGCCATTGCTAAAAATGATGCTTTACGCACATTGTCATAAGTAACTAATTCACCAGTTTCGAAAATAACCTTTAAATGCGCCTTATTGCCACAAATCTGGCGGATCTGAACAATCTCATTAAAAACATCGATGTAGCGGCCTGCAAGAAATGCGCCGCGATCAATCACCATATCGATTTCAGCTGCACCAGCATCAATGGCGTCTTGAGTATCTTGAATCTTGACCGGCATTGATGCACGACCTGAAGGAAAAGCAGTTGAAACCGCTGCTACTGGAACATGTTGGCCACCAATTAAATCTAGATGTGCGCGAGCCACGCTGACCATGTCGTTATAAACACAGACTGCTCCAACACTGGGAACGGTCGTATCAGTTGGGTCTGGCCGCACAGCCTTTGTGCACAAAGCTTTCACTTTGCCAGGAGTGTCTGCTCCTTCAAGAGTTGTTAAATCAACCATCGTAATCGCTGTATCAATTGCCCAGCGTTTTGATGTTGTTTTAATGCTTCTGGTTGCAAGCATTGATGCGCGAGCTTCAGCACCGACTTGGTCTACACCAGAAAGCTTACCGAGGTAACTTTTTAGTGAGGCTTCAGTACCATCAACTAAACCATAAAAACTCACGATAATAATTCCTTCAGCGGTGGTCGCAATTGATCCAATACTACTTGAGCTGTTTTGGAATCCTTTTCAATAACCTCAATGTAACACTTCATCTTTGCCTCAGTGCCACTGGGACGAATGATTATTCGAACTCCGCCATCGAGCCAGATTCGTAATCCATCTGTTGGTGGCAAACCATCCGAAGGGGCGGCAAGATCATCGATTGATGTGACTGTACGACCTGAAATATTTTGTGGTGGATTATTACGAAGACCACCAAGAATGACAGCAACCTTGGATAAATCGTTCAGTCGAATAGAAATCTGTTCTGTCGCATGGAATCCATGGCGAGCCCAAATCTCATCCAATAAATCAAGAAGAGTCTTTCCATCAGCTGCGAGATCAGTTGCTATCTGAGTCAAAGTTATTGCTGCTGAAATTCCATCTTTATCATTGACTGTCTTTGCATCAACAGCATAACCAAGTGCTTCTTCATAACCAAAGGTCAGTCCCTTAATTTTTGCAAGCCACTTAAAGCCTGTCAGTGTTTCTTTGAACTCAAGGTTGTAATGCTCAGCAATCTTTTTGAGAATAGATGAAGAAACAATTGAGTTAGCAAAAATTCCGCTATTAGTCTTTCGAGCAATAGATTCACCCAATATTGCGCCTAATTCATCTCCTCTAAGCATTCGCCAGCCTGTTGCGGGATCTTTAACTGCTGCAGCACATCTATCTGCATCTGGATCATTTGCAATGACTAGATCTGCATCAAATGTTCTGGCAGTTTCAAGTGCTAAATCAATCGCACCGGGTTCTTCAGGATTTGGAAAAGCAACTGTTGGAAAATCAGGATCTGGCGCAGCTTGTGCATCAACCAAGATCGGTGAAGCAAATCCTGCTTTCTGAAATACCCGCTCAAGCGTTTCGGTTCCAACACCATGCATCGCTGTATAAACAATACGCAATGATCCGGGCTTTGTTGCAAGTGCTGCCGTGCGCGCGATGTACTTTTCAATTATCTCTTCACCCAGAACAGTCCATTCTTTTCCACGCGGTTGTGCTTTCAGGGATGTGATCGCATCAATCTTCTGTGCAATTGAAACATCGGTAGGTGAAACAATCTGAGAACCGCGGTATTCGATTCCATCTACAGTGCCACCAAGATAAACCTTGTATCCATTATCTTGTGGTGGGTTATGGCTAGCAGTAACCATGATTCCTACATCACAACCCAATTCATTTGTAGCAAAAGCTAAAACTGGAGTGGGTAGCGGACGGGGCAATACAAAAACCTTCATCCCAGCACCACTCATAATTTCAGCGGTTTCAAATGTGTAATCCTCAGAGCCATACCGTGCATCACGACCAATAACAACAGAAGTTAAGTTGCGCTCTTTCATGTAAGAAACTATTCCGGAAGCAGCACGACCAACAACTGCTCGATTCATTCCAGATGGACCAGGGCGGTTCGGGCCACGCAATCCTGCAGTTCCAAATTGTAGGAAGCCATTAAAAGATGCGTGAATTTCAGATTCATTATCTGTATCTAGCCACTTTTGTAATTGAGAAGCCGTAACTGGATCTGGATCATCAGCTATCCAGGCCTGAACTTCGGCCACTAATGAATCATCCATGTGCCTAGAGTAACTTCGCGACAAAGCTTTGAGAAGTCAGGCTATTTATCAATAATGTCACAGAGATTAGTTCCACTCGAAACAGTGGTTCCAATGACTGCCGTCAGATTAGAGATAACGCCCGCTTTGTGCGCAGTTAGCGGCTGCTCCATCTTCATTGCTTCAAGAACAAAGATCAGGTCACCAACTTCTACAGATGCACCTTCTTCTACTGCAATTTTAACAACTGTGCCTTGCATAGGACTTGTGAGTCCAGAACCACTTGATCCACCAGCCATAGTTTGTTTTGCACGATGTCGCTTTATAACCGGCTTTGGGGCATGAACGAGAATTTCAAATCGCTTTCCATTAATTTCGGTTACGAGATATTCGGGTGCCATGTGAGTTTCTAGCGGTGGCTCAGCAAATGCGAAAGCTGGAATTTGATTGTCGAATTCATTTTCAATGTAACTCGTATACACCTTGAAATTCTTTGTGTATGCCGGATCTTCAAGAATTGCACGATGAAATGGAATTGCAGTAGCTAATCCGCCAACTGTGAATTCAGATAGTGCGCGGCGGGCACGATCAATTGCTTGTTCGCGAGTCGCACCGGTAACAATTAGCTTTGCAAGGAGGGAATCAAAATTGCCTCCAATAGTGTCGCCACCTTGGAAACCCGCATCGACTCGAACACCGGGACCTGTTGGTATTTTCCATTCAGTGATGCGACCAGGCGCAGGCAAGAAAGAACGTCCAGGATCTTCGCCATTAATTCGAAATTCGATTGAGTGCCCACGAATCACAGGATCATCAAATCCAAGCGCCTCGCCATCTGCGATTCGAAACTGTTCACGAACAAGATCAAGTCCTGTTACTTCTTCACTGACAGGGTGTTCAACTTGCAAACGTGTATTAACTTCAAGAAATGAAATTGTTCCATCAACGCCAATCAAGAATTCACATGTTCCGGCACCCACGTAGCCTGCCTCTTTCATGATCGCCTTACTCGACCTGTAGAGCTCATCATTTTGAGCTTGAGTCAAAAATGGTGCAGGTGCTTCTTCGACAAGTTTTTGGTGACGACGTTGCAGAGAACAATCACGCGTACTTACAACAACGGCATGACCATGCTTATCAACTAAGACTTGTGTTTCAACATGCCGTGGTTTGTCTAGGTAGCGTTCTACGAAGCACTCACCACGTCCAAATCCCGATATAGCTTCTCGCACAGCAGATGCAAACAACTCTGGAATTTCTTCCATGGTTCGTGCAACCTTTAAACCACGTCCACCACCACCATGAGCAGCCTTAATTGCAACAGGCAATCCATGTTCCTTTGCAAATGCAGTTACCTCTTCGTGGCCCTCGACAGGATCTTGTGTACCTGCAACTAGGGGAGCACCAGCTTTTGCCGCAATCTTTCGTGCAGAAACCTTGTCACCTAATGCACGAATTGCAGCTGGTGGTGGTCCAATCCACGTTAGGCCTGCATCAATAACTGCTTGAGCAAAATGCGCATTTTCGGAAAGGAATCCATAACCTGGGTGAACGGCATCTGCGCCGGATTCTTTAGCAACAGCAATCAATTTTTCAATGTCTAAATAAGTTTGTGTAGCTGTGGTGCCATGCAGTGAATAGGAGGCATCTGCCATTTGCGCATGAAGTGATGTGCGATCTTCATCTGAATACACCGCGACACTTTCGATGCCATGATCCTTGCAGGCACGGATAATGCGTACTGCAATTTCACCACGATTAGCAATAAGTACCCGCTTCATTTCATCACCTTCGCCTGAGGCCACGAGTATCCAAGCTGGGCAAATGCCTTGCGTACAAATGGCATAGAAATGCCAACAACATTTGTGTAATCACCTTCTATAGAAGGGATAAAAGGAGAGCTAAATCCATCTAGGGTAAAACCACCAGCAACATGTAGCGGTTCTTCCGTCGCAACGTAATCTGCAATTTCTTCGTCACTCATATGATCAAATGTCACCCGTGTTGTTACACGATCTGAAATTTCGACATCTTTTGTGGTGTCAATAATGCAATGACCAGTATGCAACAAACCGGAGTTACCTCGCACTCGCTTTGCGCGCTCCGTCGCAATAGTTGGTGTGCCTGGCTTTCCTAGTGAAACTCCGTCAAATTCGAAGGTTGAATCACACCCGATAATGATTGCCGGAAAGTCAATCTGTTCGCGGACCGTATGCGCCTTAGTAATTGCCAAAGCTATAACCATATCTGCAGGGTGCATCGCGTTGAAAAAATCTGTTTCTTCATCAACATTGCTCACAATTATCTTTGGTGACAATCCTGCAGACTCTAGTAAGCGGCGTCGGCTAGTTGACTGAGAAGCTAAAACAATTGTCGGCATCGTTATTCAAACCTTCTTGCGCCAAATGTAATTTGCTGGGGAAGTGGCTGGCGTAATTGTGGCGATCCGTACACGCTACGGCGAATCACTGGTGCGAGCTCTTCTCGTTTGTGTTGGGACATCACCGCTTGAATTGCCAAAAGTTCTTCAGCGGTCGGAACACCTTTAATTATTTCATATTTCATTACAGAGGAATATTTCCGTGTTTGCGAGCCGGCAAGACATCCCGCTTAGTCTTCAGAGTTCTAAATGCTTTGGTTATGTATGCGCGAGATTGGCTGGGCTCGATAACTGTGTCAATTGTTCCGCGTTCTGCTGCTAAGTAAGGGTTTGCCAACGATTCGTTGTAATCTTTTACTAACTCTGCGCGCTTCGCTTCGGGATCTTGTGCACCACTTAGTTCTTTACGATACAAAATGTTTACCGCACCCTGGGCGCCCATCACGGCAATTTCGGCGCTAGGCCATGCAAAGTTAATGTCGCTACCAAGGTACTTAGATCCCATAACAATGAATGCTCCGCCATAAGCCTTGCGAGTAATAAGTGTTACTAGTGGAACAGATGCTTCAGCGTATGCGTAGAGCAATTTTGCTCCGCGACGAATAATTCCATCCCATTCCTGTTCAGTACCCGGTAAGAAACCTGGAACATCTACAAGCGTGAGAATAGGAATATTAAAGGCATCACAGAAACGTAAGAATCGCGCTGCTTTTTCACTGGAGTTAATATCTAGTGTTCCAGCCAATTGATTAGGTTGATTTGCAATAATTCCAATTGACTCACCTTCGATGCGCGCAAATCCGACAACAATGTTTGGCGCGTATAGCGCATGAACTTCTAAGAATTCAGCCTCATCTACTAGAGCCTGAATTAAAATCTTCATGTCATATGGCTGGTTGGGACTATCTGGAATCAATGCATCAAGTGCGATGTCTGAAGCCTTTTTTTCCAAAGTTTCAGTTGGTGGCAAGTGAGGTGCTGCGTCCATATTATTTGATGGAAGATATGAAAGAAGCGCCTTCACATAATCAATTGCATCATCTTCATTTTCGGCAAGATAATGCGAATTACCCGTGCGCGTGTTATGCGTACGAGCACCGCCAAGTTCTTCCATTCCAACTTCTTCACCCGTAACGGTCTTAATAACATCAGGACCGGTGATGAACATATGCGAAGTCTCATTCACCATGACAGTGAAATCGGTGAGCGCCGGTGAATATGCAGATCCACCAGCACATGGTCCAAGGATCAGCGAGATTTGTGGAATAACACCTGATGATCGTGTGTTGAGTCGGAAAATTTTGCCATAACCGTTCAGGGATGCAACACCTTCTTGAATGCGTGCTCCTCCAGAATCATTTATTCCGATTAGTGGAATCCCAGATTTAAGTGCGAACTCAGCGATCTTCACAATTTTTTCCGCATGGACTTCGCCAAGTGAGCCACCCATCACAGTGAAATCCTGTGAATACAAAGCTATTGGCCGGCCATCAACTGTTGCTGTTCCGATTACTACACCGTCACCATAAGGACGATTCTTTTCCATTCCAAACTGTGTTGAACGATGACGCGCAAACTCATCAATCTCGGTGAAAGAATCGGCGTCAACTAATAGTTCAATTCTTTCGCGAGCAGACTTCTTACCTTTTGAGTGCTGCTTCTCGACGGCACGCTCGGAGCCTCCATGTATGGCTTCCTCAACACGATCACGAAGGTCTTCTATTTTTCCGGCAGTTGTATGCAGATCACGGCTCATGGGCGTACGGTACTAGTCGTGGGCAAAGAATTGTTAAGTGCAGCGCTTGATCCAGCAGAGATCAATAGATTAGTTACGCCTTACTGGCGAGTAAGCGTGGTT
>WLCR01000003.1 GCA_009705235.1 Actinomycetota bacterium
CAAGAATGATTTAGATACACCAAAGGTCATTCTTCGCTTGCGTGAAATCGAAAAAAGCGAACTAACAAATAAACGTGAACTATTCATGTTCGCCGACCAAGTCCTAGCCTTAGATCTAGATCGCCCGATTGCGGTTCGTGAGTTAACTGAGCAGATGCAAACACTTATTGATGAGCGCGCAAAAGCTCGGAGTGAGAAACGCTGGGCAGATAGTGATTCTTTGCGGGTTCAGTTAGAAAGCCTTGGGTTACACGTTAAAGACACTTCTGATGGGCAAATCTGGACTTAAAGTGGGGTCAGTATCGCAATCACCGCTGCGATAAATCCAAAATTGATCAGTGAAACTCCAAGTGCATCACCTTGAAGTAAATACTCTTCATTAATTCCCGGAAATCCTGCACGCAAAACTACCAAACTCCACGCCGCTGCTGCGATGATTCTAAAACTTCTCTTGCCCCACATGCGTCCTGTGGCCCAAATGCCTACAAATGTGGCTGCAATTGAGAGTGCTAAACCAACTGGCGGATAAAAGCTATATAGAAAAACAGAACTTGCTCCCAAGGCTGCACCTAAAATTAGTGAATATAAATGGCGCATTACAGAACTAAACCAGATGCTAAATCAATTTCGCGGCCATTGGAATCAAATGGTGCACTCTTTGTGCCCTTTACTAGGGTGTAGTACTCGTCGCCCCAAATCTGCATTCCAAGATTATTTGATAATGCAAAGAATGGACCGTCTAGCGCGATTTGAGTTTCGTGAGCTTTCATCGCGGCCATCTTTGATTCAACGTAATCAGAACCATTAATCAGAGTTGTTACAAATTCATCATCTTTAGCAAATGGAATATCATCGATATTTTCTGCACCAAAGAAATCTGAGCCAATTTCCTTCATTTTTTCCATACCTTGAGCAATCACAGATTTAGGAATTGTGTTCCAATAAATCTTTTGAATCTGCCAGGTAGAAAGCTCTGAGGCTCGCATGGCAACTCTGTGTGCCTGGATGTGATCAGGATGACCGTATCCACCGATTTCATCGTAGGTAATCAAAATGTGCGGTCTTACTTCTTCGATTACGTCAACAAGTATTGTTGCGGCTTTGTCTAAATCTGCTTGCCAAAAAACATCAGGTCGATTATTTGGTTCTGTTCCCATCATCCCGCTATCTCGAAACTTGATAGTGGGCGCTCCCAGAAATCGATAATCTGAAACTCCAAGTGCTTTCATGGCAGCTGCAAGTTCTGTTTCTCTATGCAGACCCAGCAAATCTTGATCGGCACTCGCTAGATGTGAAAGCCCCGGAACTAATACTTCGCCTTCTTCGCCACGTGTACAGGTCACAAGGGTTACATGAGCCCCACGATCAGCATAAAGAGCCATTGTTGCTCCATTGTTGATGGTTTCATCATCTGGATGCGCATGCACCAACAAGATGCGAATACCTTCATAGGAGCGGTTCATGATTGGTAATTCTGCCGTACGATTACTCCAATGAGTAACGTAGACACATCCAACAAGGCGCGTTTGCCTCGCGATGAGCGCCGAGCATTGTTGCTTTCAGCAGCTCTAGAAGTTTTCACCGCCGCTGGCTACCACTCTGCCGCAATGGATGAAATTGCCGATCGTGCAAATGTCTCAAAGCCGGTTTTGTACCAGCACTTTCCATCAAAACTCGAACTGTACTTGGCTGTCCTAGATCTACACATTGATTCATTGGTATTTGAAATTCAAAAGGCGATTGCATCGACTCCAGATAATAAAGATCGTGTTCATGCAACGGTGGATGCTTACTTTGCGTTCATCGAAAAGGAAGGCGAAGCTTTTCGCTTACTTTTTGAAAGTGACATGAGTGTTGAACCACAGGTTCGCCAACGTCTTAACCGAATGACTTACGACTGTGCGGCTGCAGCAAGTGCTGTAATTGCAATAGATACTGGCCTACCAAAAGAGGCATCAATGCTTTTGGGTGTTGGAATGATTGGTTATGCGCAAGTAACTGCTCGTCACTGGCTCGAACGAGATAGCAAACTGACTCGACAAGAAGCTGTGGAATTAGTTCACAACCTCATGTGGCGAGGCATTTCAGGTTTTCCGCGCAATTAATCCCGATAGGAACACATTTATATGTCACCAACATTTGCCGAGCTGCCCCTGCGCAGCCAAACAATTGAAGCACTTCACGCACATGGCTTCTTAGCTCCCTTTGCCATTCAAGAAATGGTTTTGCCAATTGCACTTGCTGATGGCGATGTCATCGGACAGGCAAAAACAGGTACGGGAAAGACTCTTGCATTTGGCATTCCTGTCATCGAACGAGTGATTGCGCCTAACGATGTCGAATGGGCTGACTTTGCAAATAAAGGCATGCCCCAGGTTTTAATTGTTGTTCCAACCCGCGAACTCTGTACTCAAGTAACTCGTGATATTGAAGAGTTAGCCTCTAACCGTGGAATTCGCACACTTGCGGTTTACGGTGGACGCGCTTTTGAGCCACAAATTGAAGCGCTACACGCAGGTGTTGAAATAGTTGTAGGTACTCCAGGTCGCCTTTTGGATTTATCTCGCCAAGGTCAGCTGAAACTTAAAGAGGTTTCTCGTCTAGTTCTTGATGAAGCAGATGAGATGCTCGATCTTGGTTTCTTGCCTGATGTCGAGAAAATTCTTTCCAGTACGCCAAATCGCGCGCAAACTATGTTGTTTTCAGCAACTATGCCCGGAGACATTATTGCTCTTGCTCGCCGCTTCATGAACCAGCCAATTCACATTCGCACGCAGGACAGTGAAGATGAAGGCGCAGTCGTTACCCGCATCAAGCAACATGTTTTACGCGCTCATGCAATGGACAAAATTGAAATGCTCGCACGTATCTTGCAAGCTGATGGTCGTGGACCAACAATGGTTTTTTGTCGCACAAAACGCACTGCACAAAAGACAGCTGAAGATCTGATGGAGCGCGGCTTTAAAGCGGCCCCAATTCATGGTGATTTGGGCCAAAGTGCACGTGAAAAAGCATTGAGTGATTTCAAAGCAGGAAAATCAGATGTGTTAGTTGCAACTGATGTTGCAGCCCGCGGTATCGATATTGATGGCATTACACATGTAATTAACTACCAATGTCCTGAAGATGAAAAAACGTATGTGCACCGCATTGGTCGTACTGCGCGTGCAGGTGCTCACGGAATCGCCGTTACATTTGTAGATTGGGATGAACTCGCACGTTGGAAGATGATTAATCAGGTTTTAGAGCTTGGTCTTGCAGAACCTGAAGAGACATATTCATCCTCGGAACATTTGTATGAAACTCTCAACATTCCAGCTGGTTCAACGGGTCGAATAGTTAAAGCAAAACCTGTACCAAAAGCTGAAAATAAAGAATCTCGTCCACCGCGTGCGAAGCAAACTGTTGCTCCTGTTCGTACCGAGCGCACGCGGACCCGAACAAAGAAGTTTAAAGAGAGTTAAGCAGCAACAAATACGCGGATTGCATCAACAAGCATCTGCACCGCAATAGCGGCAAGCAATAAACCTGCAATTCGGGCAACTAGGGTGACCCCTGATTCCTTGATGACATTTAAAATTGTTGTTGACGCCATCAAAACCGCGCCAATCGCTACGTGAACTGCAATTACAGCTGCGACTAAGCCAAGTGCCATGCTGGTTGTATTTGCTTGCTGAACGAAGATCATCGTTGCAACGATTGCACCAGGCCCAGCCAAAATAGGTGTGCCAAGTGGGACAAGTGCAACATTTGAATCGCCATCATCGCCATGCTTTTTAGCATTTCCGGTTAAAAGCTCAAGGGCAACTAACAAGAGCAATAGTGCACCCGCTGCTTGAAGTGCTTCCATTGAAATATTCAAATAATTTAAAATCGCTCGACCAAAAAGAGCAAAAATTGAGATTACTAGAAGTGAAACTCCTGCTGCTTGTACGGCCAGAATTCGACGTACTCGTGGTGATTTATCAGCAACTAACCCTAAGAAAATTGGGGTTGCACCAGGTGGATCCATGATCACAAAGAGAGTTACAAAAGATTGGACTGCAAAAGTAACTGCGCTTATATCTCTCATGCGTTAACAACCCTTCGTGCATCTGCTTGTGCTTCTAACTTGTGCCATTGTTCCCTATTAGTATGGTTTTCTGCTAATGAGTTTAGCTTTCCAGTCCCGTGGTAATCACTGCTACCAGTAACAACGAGATCCAATTCTTGTGCGATATTCCGCAACATTGCACGCTCATCAGGGTTTTGGTCTCGGTGATCTACTTCTATTCCGTTGAGACCTGCAACGACTAAATCTGCAAAATCTGTAGATTTCAAGATTTGTCCTCGGTGCGATGCAAAGGGATGTGCAATGACTGCGACGCCACCAGCTCGACGAATTAACTTAATCGCTTCAACAGGTGTTGGGGCAGCATGAGAAACGTAAAACCGCGAATCATTATGCAATAAATCTATAAAAGCTTCGTCCCGTGATTTTACGATTTTTTTAGCAACTAAAGCATCAGCTAAATGTGGGCGTCCCATTGTCGCTCCTGGGGGCATTGCTCTTTCTACATCTTCCATTGAAATATCCATACCCTCTGCCTGCATCTTTGTAATCATTTTTCGCATTCGCGGTAAGCGTCCATCACGAGTTTCTTCTAAGGTTGTTTGCATTTCAACATGGTTGGGATCAAAAAGCATGCCTAACATGTGAACACTTATGCCATCGGTTGTTAAGCATGAAATTTCAGCACCCAACACAAGTTGTAGATTCCCTCGTAATGCTTGCGTTGCTTCTTCCCATCCGGAAGTTGTGTCGTGATCTGAAATTCCCAAAACTTCTAACCCTTGAACAATTGCTTTATTGACCAGATCTCTTGGTCTATCAGTACCGTCACTGCTGGTCGTATGTGTATGTAGATCAATCATTTTTGACACCTCGCGTTCTGGTAACCACCAAAACACAACCAAACAAAATTAGTGTAATTCCTGGGATAATTCCAACAGGTGGCTTTTGGCCCAACCACCAAACTGCAAGAACAGCGCTGACTGGAACTTCAAAAAACACAATTAAGGAAACAATTGCTGGAGAAACACGTTTTAAGGCAGAGTTAAACATTGAATGTCCCAGAAGTTGTGCTCCAAGAATAAGTCCTAAAAGAATCCACCACTCCTTTGCGCTAAAAGAGAATATTTCATTGCCAGCAATTAATGCCATTGGAAGCGCTGTCATCGAACATATGAAATAACAAATAGTCGTATACGTTGTTGTTTCCAGAGTTCTTTGTGCCTTTGAACCAGCAATCATGTAAGCAGCTGCCAGGGCTGCGGAAATTAGTGCGGCTAAGTCTCCTAAAAATGACTTGAATGAAATTTGAATGTCTACACCAACAACTAGAAGCACGCCGACGAAACTCACGATCATTCCAAGCCATGCTTTTGATGGAATATGACCACCTGAAAACTTCACAAACATTGCAGCAAAGATCGGTTGCAAAGCAACTAAGGCAGTTCCGGCTGCAACAGTTGTCATCCTCATTGCAAGAAAAAATCCGACAAAGTGAAGAGCTAATACAACTCCGGCAATTAGGGCCCACTTCACTCCGGTCCTGTCGCGTGGATGGCGAAGTGCAAATGGCAAGGTCACTAATGAACCGCCAAGATTTCTCCAGAAGATCAATGTGAGGACAGGCATCGTGCTCATTGCGATTAATGGCCCTGATGTTCCGATTCCGATAATTCCTAATCCCAAACGAATCAGATCTGGACGCGCAGGCATCTCTGTATGGCGGTTAATGCGGTCTCCTGCGTTCATGAGAGAAAGGTACCCTTATCCCATGAGCAGCAATCTCCTAAACCGAGTATTTCTTGCCCGTCTTGCAGGTACCGCGGTCTTTGACCCAAATGGTGATCCAGTAGGAAAGGTGCGAGATGCTGTCGCGACCCTACGTTCTACAAATCAACCTCCACGAATTCTTGGATTAGTAGTTGAAGTTCCTTTGCGTCGTCGTGTTTTTGTACCCATCACGCGTGTGACTTCTATTGAAAGTGGGGCGGTCGTAATTACTGGCTTACTTAACATGCGCCGCTTCGAAACACGTACAGGTGAAGTTCTAGTACTTGGCGAAATGCTAGATCGTTCAATCACTTTAGTTGAAACTGGTGAAGCGGTTGTTGTAGAAGATATGGGAATGGAAGAAACACGAACTGGTGATTGGTTTATCAATCGTGTCCACATCATGCGTCGAGGTAGAGGCTTACGTCGGAAAGGTGCAACATCAACGGTTGCGTGGGAAGAGGTCACAGGGTTTTCCAACACTGAGCAAAATCAAGGTGTTACAAATTTAATGTCCACACTTGCTAATTTGCGTGCTGCCGACCTTGCTGCAGTGTTGCAAGATCTTGCGCCGAAGCGCCGTATTGAAGTTGCGATCGCTCTTGATGATGAACGTCTCGCAGATGTTCTTGAAGAGATGGATGAAACTGATCGAGTTGCACTTTTAGCTGAACTCGAAGGCGAACGTGCCGCAGATGTTTTGGGCGAGATGGATCCAGATGATGCTGCAGATTTGCTGCGCGAAATTGGCGAAGAACGAGCAAGTGCACTTCTTGATTTAATGGAACCTGAAGATGCCGAGGATGTTTTACGTTTAATGAACTATGAGGATTATTCCGCAGGTGGAATGATGACGACAGAGCCAATTGTGCTGACCGCTGATTCAACAGTTGCCGATGCATTAGCTTCGGTCCGCCAAAAAGAAATTTCTCCTGCGCTTGCTTCGCAGATTTATATCTGTCGCCAGCCAGTTGAAACGCCAACCGGCCGCTTCATTGGGGTTGTCCATTACCAACGATTGCTACGTGAACCGCCTGCGACATTGTTGGGCTCCATTGTTGATAATGATTCAAAAGGCGTCAATCCAGATGCAACTTTGCATGAAGTTTCATCGTATTTGGCTAGTTACAACATGCTTTCTCTACCCGTAGTAGATGCCAATGAGCGTTTGCTAGGCGCTGTAACAGTTGATGACGTGCTGGATCACTTATTGCCTGAAAATTGGCGACATGATCACCGAGAAAAATCTCCAGTAACTTTTAAGTCAGAAACTCTGTAAGGAGGTCAAAAGATGGCACGCACTAATGGATTAGATACTCCTCGCGAGACTCGACGTTCGCTGCGACCTCATTTCGATCCAGAAGCTTTTGGTCGTTTGTCAGAACGCTTTGCACGTTTCTTAGGTACCGCGCGTTTTCTTGTGTACATGACTTTCTTTGTTATGTTTTGGGTTGTATGGAATTTTGTCGCACCAGCTGATCTTCGCTTTGATGATTATCCATTTATTTTCTTGACCTTGATTCTTTCATTGCAAGCATCTTATGCAGCGCCACTTATTCTTCTTGCACAAAATCGTCAAGCAGACCGAGATCGTATTCAGCTCAATGAAGATCGCGCGCAAAAAGAAAGATCAATTGCAGATACTGAGTATCTAACCCGCGAACTTGCTGCGCTACGTAATTCTCTGGGCGAGGTTGCTACTCGTGACTTTATGCGAAGCGAACTTGCAGATTTAGTTGATGAACTTGCAAAAGAATTACGTCGAGATACCCAATCGGACTCCGAGTAACGATTTATTTCGCTTCACAATTTTTTCTGCTATTTCTAGAATCGCAACAGAAGCTACTGATGTTGGGTCAGCTTCGACTATCGGTGCACCATCATCTCCGCCAGTTCGTAGCGCCGGACTAAATGGAATCTTCCCGAGTAATGGCACATCACTGCCGACTAACTGGGATAAGCGGCGAGAAGTTTCTTCTCCCCCGCCTTCACCAAACAAGGACATCGGCTCACCGCATGCTGGGCAGGGAAACTGCGACATATTTTCAATAACACCGATTACATGCTGATGGATTTGATGGGCAATGCGGCCTGCACGTTCGGCGACTTCAGCTGCTGCAATTTGTGGAGTTGTAACAACAACAATTTCAGAGTTTGGAATTAATTGCCCTAGCGAAATAGCTAGATCACCAGTTCCGGGTGGAAGGTCAATTAATAAAAGATCAAGATCGCCCCAATAAGCATCAGAAAGCAGCTGTTCAAGGACTCGATGCAGTAACGGCCCACGATAGGCGACGGGATCAGAGCGCTCGGGCTTAAACATTTCCATGGAAACTGTCTTTACTCCATAGGATTCAAGTGGGATAAACATTTGGTCAATTGCAGTTGGTCGTTGTCCCATCAAACCCATCAGACGTGGGATCGAGTGACCATAAACATCAGCATCCAAAATTCCAACATTCAAACCCTTTTTAGCGGCAGCCACTGCAAGGTTGGCGGTTACTGAGGATTTACCAACTCCGCCTTTTCCAGAAGCGATTCCAATGACACGGGTTAGTGAATCAGGTTGTGCGAATGGAATGAATTTTTCGCGACCTCCACGAACAATCTTTTTTACATTGTTTCGTTGCTCTTCAGTCATTACGCCAAAAGTTAAATCAACTGAAGTCACGCCCGGTACCGTAGTAATTGCAGATGTAACATCGGTGCGCAATCGATCTTGCATCGGACAGGCAGAAATCGTAAGCAAGACCGTGACAGTTACTGCACCATTTTTTTCCTGTAAATCTTCAACCATTCCTAAATCGGTAATTGGATGACGAAGTTCTGGGTCTTGAACCTTTGTTAATGCTTCAGAAATCTGAGCTACTAAACTCATAGTAGATCTGGATCAATCATTGCCTTTGGACGATTCGCCTTTGGTTTAGCGGTTCCTTCATCGAGTAAATCTGCGACCTGCTTTTTCATAAAGGTTTTTGGATTCAAATCTTTTGGTTGTAAATCTTCAAAACCAGGTCCTAAGTTTTCACGAAGCTCGGCGGTAGCAGTTGATGCCAAGCCACGAAGTTTTTTCACCCACTGAGCAGCTTCAACAGCTAATTTCGGTAAACGTTCAGGTCCAACCAACATCATGCCCAAAATTGCAAGGCCCAATACCTCGCCCGCACCGATATCAAAGAACATAGCGTTAGCCTACGGTACTTACTTCTTTCCTGCGATCAGAGTGAGAGTGACTGTTTTCTTCACGCCATCGCGCAGAAAGCCAAGGGTTACACGATCCCCAACATTCTTTGCTCGTACAGAAACGATGAGCTCTTCAGGTGAGTAGATCTCTTTCCCGTCGATTTCGATGATGACATCTCCACCCCGTAAGCCCACCTTTGCCGCTGGGCCCCCTGGCAAGATTCCGCGCGCATTTGTCGCAACTTGCGCACCATTTTCTGTGTAATTCATGTTTAGCGAGACACCGATGATTGGGTAGGTCGCAACACCATTCTTTATCAATTGATCAGCGGTCTTACGTGCTTGATTAATTGGAATTGCAAAACCTAAACCTATTGAACCAATTTGAGAAGAAGTGCCTAGTGATGCAATTGCAGAATTAACTCCAATAACAGCGCCCGTCGCGTCCACAAGAGGACCACCAGAATTTCCTGGATTAATTGCTGCATCTGTTTGAAGAGCATTTATAAATGAACTTTCAGAGTTGGATTCACCGGCGGTCACAGCACGATTCTTGGCGCTAATAATTCCGGTCGTAACCGTTCCGCTCAATCCCAAAGGCGAACCAATTGCAATTACTGCATCACCAACAGCCACAGCATCACTATCTCCAAATTGCAAAGCTTTTAACCCCGAGGCCCCGATCTTCAAAACCGCTAAATCATATGATGCATCGCGACCAATAACCTTAGCTGAATAAAAAGTTCCATCACTTAAAGAAACTTGAATACTTCCACCAGATTGTGCTGCATCACTAATAACGTGATTGTTTGTCAAAATAAATCCATTGCTATCAATAACAAAGCCTGAACCAGTACCTGCTCCATCAGTTGAACGTGTGCTAATTGAAACGACCGAAGGTAAGACCCTTTGAGCGATACCGGCAACTGAATCTGGAGCTCGTTGAATTGTGCTCGTTGAGGAAACTAGTTGAACCCGATTGAATAAATCTCCACCAGAGGCATTAACACCTAAAACACCACCGATGCTCCCGGCAAGAACCGCGATCAGTATCGAGTTAGCTTTTGAACTCTTGCGTGCAGTAGGAGGTTGCCACCAAGGAGCAGGAACTTCATGCTTGATTTTATTTCTGGGAAAAATCATGGTCGTATCTTTACACCTTTGTTGCTAGGAGTAGGCCATCTCCTACAGGAATCAAGGAACTTACCCAATGTTCTGAGTCATTCTTGATAATTTTCCCAGCATCCCGCAAGGCCACAGTTTTTGGATCCCGCTGCGCAGCATCGCTTACTTTTCCGCCACCGAAGTAATTATCGATGACGAGAGCTCCCCCACTGCGCAAAATTCGGTGAGCCTCACTAATAAAGAAACTAAGATCTTCTGGATTATGACGCAAAACAACTAAGTCATAAGCCCGATCTGTTAACTTCGAAATTACATCCACAACAGTGTTGGTAATTAAGCGAAAACGCCCTTGTGCGATATCGGCGTCAGCAAATGCTAATTTGGCAATTTGTGTATGTTCCATTTCATCATCAATTGATGTAAGCGTTCCGCTTTCCAACATACCGTCAAGCAGCCACAGAGAACCGACACCTGATCCTGTCCCAACTTCAACAACTGCTTGAGCTTTGACTGTAAAAGCTAGATACCGCAGAAATGCACCCGAACCTGGTGTCGTATCAGTTGTTCCTAGTTCTACACCTCGAGCACGTGCCTGAGATTTGAAAAAATCTTCGTTAATAAAGCCTTCGGCAAATTCATGTGGATCAATTTTCATCACAGCGAAGTAATCCACTCGGTTAGCAAGCGAACACCAAATCCTGTGCCGCCCTTCGAATTCTCACTTGCATCAACTTCACTACGAGCGGTTCCAGCAATATCTAAGTGAACCCAACGACGTGAACCAGTAAAGTTTTCAAGGAACAGCGCTGCCGTAACAGAGCCTGCAGAATATTTCCCCTTGCTGGCATTGTGATTGAAATCTGCAATATCGCTACCTAGTGAATCTTTATAATCATCAATCAATGGCATATGCCAAACACGATCACCAGATGTTTCCCCAGCTTTTGAAAGTTGCCCAGCAAGAGCATTATCTCGGGTATACATCGCGGCATACTGTCGACCTAAGCCAAGAGTTGCTGCACCTGTCAGTGTTGCAATATCTACCAAGTAATCAGGGTCCAGATTTAAATCTGCATATGCAAGACCATCTGCCAATACCAAACGACCTTCGGCATCTGTATTAATAACTTCTACAGTTGTTCCACCGTAATGTTTAATAACATCACTTGGGCGCTGCGCAGTGCCAGAGATAGCATTTTCAGCCATCATCATCAACGCAGTTACCCGAACATTTGGTTGTAAGTGCTCTAGAGCGGTTAATGTGCCAAGAATTGCAGCAGCTCCTGCCATGTCGCTCTTCATCGCCATCATGGTGTCATATGGACGTTTTAGTGAAATACCACCTGTATCAAAAGTTATGCCCTTACCCACTAAAACAATGTGGGGCAATGCGTTAACTGATTTCTTACTAGATTTTGGCTGATATGAAACTTGAATCATCCGCGGGCCAGGCTTTGGTGATGATCCACCAACTGCGCGTAATCCACCAAATTCCTTTAACTCTGCTCCTGAAAGGATTTTAACTTTCAGAGATGTCCCTTTTGCAAAAGTTTCGGCCTGCTTACCCATCCAAGCTGGAGTCTTGATATTTGCAGGAGTGTGAACTAAATCGCGAGCGCGGCATATTGCTTGCGCTATTGCTGCTGCGTCTTCTACAGACTTTTTATTGTTACTTGCAACTAGTAATGTTGGCTCTTCTTTTTTATTATCAGTCTTTAAATTCCATACCCATGCGCCAAGTGACATTGAAATTGCGTGTGCTTTTACTTCTTTAACCGCACATGCAGAATAAACAGTCAGATTTTTTCCCCGAACCTTGCGACCTACTGATGCGCCAGCAGCTCGAAGTGCCGCATTGCTCTGATCCCCAACTGCAACCAGATAAATTCGATCAGTTGGACAATCAGTAGCACTAACTGGAATCTCAAAAATTTCTCCAGCTTTGGCTGTCGGAGTAAAGAAAGCTAACTCATCAACAAGATTTAACCCGAAGAATTTTTCGATTTCTGAAACTAGAGGGCCTACGCATTCAAATGAATCATCAGAATTTTTCACATATCCGATTGCAATTGAGTTAGCCGATGAAGCCGCTTTGATATCTAGCGGGGAGGCGATTGGTAGTGCTGACATGATTGATAAGGCTAGTGCCTCGGAAAAAGATTTACTTCTTAACTAGCGAGACTGCGGCGTGTAACGCGGCACTGAGGTTATTAGCTTCTTCAGCGTTCATCTCAACGACCAATCGGCCGCCGCCTTCTAGAGGAATTCGCATAACCAATGAGCGAGCTTCCTTTGTAACCTCCATTGGACCATCACCAGTGCGGGGTTTCATGGCTGCCATGTGGGGACTCCTCTAATCGGTTGAATTACTCATTTATTGCAAGGGGGTAAGTATCTCGCACAATGCTCTGTTGTGCGAAATCGGGGTGAGGCCTTAAATACCCACTATTGCGCTCAATCTGGCCTTGCCTTGCTTAATGATTGAATCTACCGAGCGCTCTGGAACCCCCAACATCGCCGCGATCTGACCCGCTGACATTGATTTGAGATAGTGCATCGTCAAGATGATGCGTTCTTCATCGGGCAAGGAGGCAAGGGCATCTGCCAGAGTCTGCGATTGCTTGCCCATTTTCCTAGTTTACTTCGTTTCGATTACTTTCTATCGCGCAAATGGCGGCTGAGTTTGGCGAGTGAGATCCTTACTCCAGCGTACAAACCAGGTGCAATAAGTAGGAATATCACTCGTGGAGTCAGAATCTCTTCGGACCAATCAAATCGAGTTGTCTCTTCATCAATTGCGCTTAGTTGAAAGCGGCCTGTTCCTTTAATGATCTTTCCAGTGTGCGCAACATCGCACACATGTGGTGGTTGCCATGAAGTAACAACCATGTGGTCCATTACTCCAAATTTACCGATCCCCGTAAATGCAGCGATTGTTGTGCCAACACCTTCGCGAATCTCTGATGTAACTTCAACTGTGGTTTGCAACATCCAATCACCCTGAGACTCCCAATTAGCAAGAGCTGCCCAGACTTTTTCTATAGGCGCTTGAATTACAAGGCTCATGGCGATGTGATTACTTCTCACGCGCCACATGCTTTCAGTGCGTCAGCAACATTTGTAGTCCATTGCACAATCTCTCGCATTCCTGGCTTTATGAATTTTTCTTCTTCAAGGTGAACAATTAATTGGTGCAATGGTGCATAAATACCAAATGGGTCCAAAATAACAACTGGCTTAGTGTGAAATTTTAAATAGTGGCCAACCCAAATTTCGAAAAACTCTTCAAGAGTTCCGGCACCACCTGGCAAGGTAATAAATGCATCTGATATATCTGTAATCATGTGTTTGCGCTGACCCATCGTTTCAACAACATGAAGTTCATCATTGTCATGATCTGCAAATTCAATATCTACGAGTGCCTGCGGGATAACACCAACAGTCTTACCTCCCTTATCGCGAGCACCTCGTGAGACAGCACCCATCATTGATATATGACCGCCGCCAGTAACTAATTCGTTGGATGATCCTGCAATTCCCTGCCCAAGTTCGTAGGCAAGTTCTACATACTTGCTATCAATCGTTGGGGATGATGAGCAGAACACGGCAATACGCATACTGCTAACAATAGAGGCTAGGCTTAGGACATGACGACCATTGCATCTGGCCACGGAATCGCAACAATCTCCAATGGAACCACCTTGGATGTTTGGTTCCCATCTCCATCTCTGTCCGCACTATCAGGTGCCGTGCCTGCAGAGTTACATTCACTTGCCGGTATAGATGTTTCGCGTGGGGTTACTCGTGAAGTGATTAGTCTCGAGATTGATACAACAAAACCTCCTGTAAGTGCAGCTGATGCTTACTTACGTTTACATTTATTATCACATCGACTGGTAAAGCCTCACGGAGTTGCACTTGATGGGATTTTTGGATTACTTAACAACGTTGTGTGGACATCGGTTGGTCCATGCGCTGTTGAAGGTTTTGAAATTACTCGTGCACGTTTAAAAGCTGTCCACGGACATGTCAGTGTTTACGGTGTCGATAAATTTCCTCGAATGGTCGATTATGTTATTCCTAGTGGAGTACGAATTGCAGATGCAGATCGTGTTCGGTTAGGTGCACACCTAGCATCTGGAACAACAGTTATGCACGAAGGTTTTGTTAATTTCAACGCTGGAACATTAGGAACTTCTATGGTCGAAGGCCGAATCTCTGCTGGAGTAGTGGTTGGTGATGGCACTGATGTCGGTGGTGGTGCATCCATTATGGGAACTCTAAGTGGTGGCGGAAAAGAAGTAATTTCAATTGGCGCAAAGTGTCTACTAGGTGCGAATTCAGGTCTTGGTATCTCACTCGGCGATAATTGTGTAATTGAAGCCGGAACCTATATAACTTCAGCTGCGAAGGTAAGACTTCCTGATGGCGAGGTTGTTAAAGCCGGCACACTTTCCGGCGCAAAAAACCTTTTGTTCCGACGTAATTCTCTAGATGGGTGTCTTGAAGTTGTGTTACGGACTGGGACTTGGGGTGGGCTCAACAGCATTTTGCATGCCAACTAAATCAAAATAGGCAGATGGAATTTTTGTTCGACTTCTAAAAGTTTCACCTCGTAAACTTTTCTGAACTCCTGTACTAGATGTTGCCCTAATGGTTGCAACTGTTCCACTTGAATTTTTCAGAACCACTTCTAGTAAAACCACATCAGGCAGAGCAAATGCTGCTGCTACGGAGCTTTGCGTAACTGTGCGATCCCACTGATAGAAGCGCGGGTTCAGTACTGGATCCAAGCTGGAAAGATCTGCAACTGAATGCGTGAAGCTCTTTTGCGTGCCCCATGCATTTCCAGAAGTCTCGGTCAATCCCCCTGTAGAGCTACCGAAATATGCGGAGATAGGTTTACCCGCCTGAGTGATTGTTAAACCGACAGTATTGGTGACCGCTGCTTTCCAGAACTGTCCCCAACCCTTTTCTGTCTCCTTTGCATACCCCAGAAAAGTTTGATCCGAAATTTCACCGTAAAGATCGCAATCACAGGAGGATCGATAGATTCCTGCTTTACTCATTGCAAATGTTCTAGAAGCGATAGCTTGTGCTTGAAGTGCTGCTTCTGGCCACGAGGATGGAACTTCACTTACTCCCCACAAATATTCATCAGATAAGCGCACAGAATTTGTCACTTCGATTCGATACCCCATCGTTGCTGCCTTAACCGCTCGAAATTGCATCTGTCCATAACGATATTTTTTTGTAGCTCCGTTGTGAGATAGCGATATGACGCCATCAACACCCGAAAGATATCGAGTACCACTCCAGCGAACAGTGAAAATTCGATTGCGAGGAATGCTCAAAGTTTTTTTCCCTGTAACAACACTCGGCAAAACGGTTGAGCCAAAAATGCTGAAATTTAAGGAGCTTTTAACGGGTACGACTGCCAAAGGAACAACATCTTGAGCATCACCAATGTCACCACTAAAAATCTGCAATGTTGCATCTGGTGTTGCGGTGGCCATTTTTGCCGAAGTTAACAAGTGTCCGATGTTTACTCGCAATACTTTTGTATCATCCAAAGGCTCTATAGCTACATCTTTGTAATAATAGGAAATAATCGCAGTGGCTGTTTCGCCAGCTAATGCTTTTGCTCTGGCACCGATTTGGCTCATCCCAACACCGTGACCGTAACCAGCACCTTTTATTTGAAAGGAAACTGGAATCTCTCGTGCAGAAGATTGCGCTGGTAATATCAGCACAACCGCAATAGCCAAAATTATTGGCTTAAAAATCCTCATCAATTACTGCGCTCTTTCCAAGGTGTAAGAACTCTTGATACGCATGAATTACTGCGTTAGGTTCGCCGCGTTGCACTAGTTTTCCCTTGTGCAACCAGACAACATCGTTACAGGTGTCACGCAAAGTTTGCATCGCATGGCTTACTAAAATAAGTGCTCGATCATCGCTTCGTAGTTCTTTTACGCGATTAAGACTTTTTTCTTTGAATTTGGCATCGCCGGTACTAAGGGCTTCATCAATGATTAAAATATCTGGACGAACTACCGCGGCAACAGAGAAAGCTAGTCGTGCATACATTCCTGATGAATACGTGCGCATAGGCGCATCAATTGCATCACCAAGTTCAGAGAATTCTGCGATCTCATCAAAGTTGCCGGCAATTTCCTCTCGGGACATTCCGGCAGCTAATCCACCCAGAAATACATTGTCCCGACCTGACATTGATGGATTAAAGCCAACTCCGAGTGCCAGCAGGGTGCTGACGCTTCCATAAACCTCGATGCGACCCTGTGAAGGTGGCAAGATGCCAGCAACGCATCGCATTAGTGATGATTTACCAGCACCATTTGTTCCGATTACTCCCAATACTTGTCCGTACTGAATATCTAAATTGATGTCATCAAGAGCACGTACAACTCTTGTTTGTTTTGTTCCCCGACCTAAAGATTTAACTCGAGATTTAAGAGTTGGCTTTTTATCAATCGATGTTGTGTAGGTAAGGCCGACTCCACGGATTGATACCGCGAGTTCATTAGTAATGTGCGAACTAGAGACGGACAGCGAACTCACGCTCCCTCGATAAAAAGAAATAAGTGCCAACAAAGAAAAATCCGGTTGCCCACGCCAAGCCTTGAAGCATGCTTGAAGGCTGTGGAGCTTCTCCTTGGACCATCGCACGCGACCACGAATCTAATATCGGGAAAAGCGGGTTAACGATTTCGATTGCACGAAGACTTGGCTTTAGATCAGATGCAACGTAGAGAATTGGTGAAAGATAAAGAAGAGTTCGGGTTAAGTACGGTAAAAAGCTTGCAATATCTCTGAAGTACACATTGATGCAGGAAATTGTAATAGCTAAAGCTAAAGCCAAAAAGATTGTAATCAGTAAGACCGGAATAGCCCACAACATTTCAAATGTAAATGGGGTTCCAACAACTGCTTTAATCGCAAGGAAAACAATTAGAGTTGGCAGAAACTTAAAAATCGCAATTACAACTGCTGAAATTGGAAGCATAATTCTAGGAAAAGCGGTGTTAAGAATTAACCTTTGTCCAGCGGTAACAGATTTGACTCCACCAGTAAGGCTATTTGCGACTAAGTAAAATAGAAAAAGACTCGCAGTTAAGTGTGCGTATCGCGCGCTGTCTGTATTTCCACCAATAATCATAATCAAAATAAAGTAAACCGCTGAAAGCAATAGTGGGTTAAGAACGAGCCATAATTGCCCAAATACTGAATCAAAATGTTGCTCACGAAGTTCTGATTTGGAGTACTCCTTGATAAAGGTACGCCTGGACCATAAAGACTTCCAATAGCGACCTAACTTGGGCAGGCCCGCCTTAAATGGCTCATATACCTGCAGTGGTGTGCTCACGGACGCAAGGTTACATCAGGGGCCAGAGACTTAGGCGAAGTAAGAAATCCAAGCCCCCAAGAAATATGCATTGTTAGCAAGATTGTAGGCAAACACAGAATCTCACCCGCGCTTTTTCCAACTATTGCAGAAGAAATCAGGATAAACAGAGCATAAACAAGGGCGGGCATTAACAGATATGGAGAAACCAACCAACCTAATAGCAAAGATATTGTTGTTGCAGCAACAGTAAAGGGTGGAGCTAAATAACGATAATTAATCGTGCCCTGATGACGACGTGAGACGACACGACGCCATCGACCATATTCAAAGTATTGCTTTGCTAACGCTTTAATTGTTGAACGAGGTCTATAAGTAACAACTAATCGAGGATCGAAAAAAACAACTCCACCGGCCTGACGCAATCTAAAGTTGAGTTCCCAATCCTGAGCACGAGTAAATCGTTCATCAAATCCACCAACTGCAAGCAATGCTTCCTTTCTAAATGCACCGAGATACACGGTATCTACTTCACCAGCTGAACCACCTGTGTGGAATCTAGAAGCACCTACGCCAAGTGGACTGCGCATTGCACGGGCAACAGCTCGTTGAAACAAAGATTGTCCTTCGGCGGCCATTACACCGCCAACATTTACTGCCCCAGTTTTTTCTAAAATCTCTGAAATTAATTGACAATAATTATTTGGAATATTTGAATGGCCATCGACCCGAACAATTATGGAATATTGGGCTGTAGCGATTGCGCGATTTAAACCCGCTGCTGTTCGACCGGTTGGATTATCAACAATAACTACTCGAGGATCATTTATGTGTAATTGCTGTGCTATCTCTAAGGTTCTGTCTACAGATGGAGCTACTGCCAGAATTACTTCTAGCTTTCCGTCGTATTGCTGAGCAAGGATCGCTCTAACTGCATCCTCCAGATATTTCTCCTCATTGAGGACAGGCAAAATCACCGAAATCTCTCGTTTCGGTGAGCCATATAACGCGTTAGCTGATGTCGACATAACCCGCACACGCTATCGCTCAAGTACTCTCTGACAGTGAAATCAACGCGGGCAATTCGGATTATTACCTCACTATCTGTGGGAGTCGTCCTTATCTCCGCATTTTCTTGGCTGGGGCTAGGCCAGGTGAGCGGAGCCATAGATCGAATTGATGTATTCGGTACCTTGAAATCTCGCCCTGATAAACCAAATAAAGCTTTGAACTATCTCCTTGTCGGATCAGATACTCGTGAAGGATTAACAAAAGAGCAACGGAAAATACTACGAGTTGGGTCAACTGCAACGGCTGCTGGTTCTCGTTCTGACACCATGTTGCTTGTTCATATCTCAAAGTCACGTGACAAGGCAACATTGATTTCAATTCCGCGTGATTCGTTAGTGACTATTCCCGAACATGTCTCATCGATTAATAAAACTAAAATTGTTCCGGCTGCAAAAGGAAAGATCAATGCTGCTTTTGCTTTTGGTGGAGCACCGCTTCTGATTCAAACAATTGAAAATGAAACAGGTGTCCGCATTGATCATTACATCGAAATTGGTTTTGCGGGATTTGCTGGGATGGTGGATGCATTAGGTGGAATTGAAGTGTGCACGAAGAAAGATATAAACGATCCAGGTAGCCACTTAGTTTTGCCAGCAGGAATTCATACGCTCAATGGTGTTGAGTCACTTAAATATGTTCGCACCCGTGATTTTGATGGCATGGGCGATCTAGGACGGATGCAACGTCAACAACAATTCATGGGCGCTGTCCTAAGAAAAGTTACAAGCACAGGCGTATTGCTCAATCCAATTAAACTTGTCAATTTCTTCAATGCAGCAATCGCAACAGTTAAGACAGATTCGCAACTCAATGAGAGTGATCTCTTAACCCTTGCAAAACAAATGAAGAATCTCTCACCAAGCAAAATGCGCACATTGACTATTCCGCTAGGCAATACCAACGCTCGCGTCCCTGGATTGGGATCGGTAGTTACGTGGGATTCAGTTTTAGCACCTGAGCTATTTAATCGTTTACGCGAAGATTTACCGCTTGTTGATGAGGTAACCCCATCACCTTCTGCATCTGCGGCTGGTGGTGCAAAGGCAACTCCTACTGTGATTGATAAATTCAAGACTCGTACCGCTGATGAAAATCCTTGCGGGGCTCTGAAGTAAACTCCCCCACATGACTTTAACTCTCTCGGTTGTTGGCTGCGGTTATCTAGGAGCCACCCATGCTGCTTGTATGTCCTCACTTGGTTTTACAGTAATTGGTGTCGATACAGATCCAGAAAAAGTTGCTCTGCTGCAAAGTGGAAAACTTCCATTTTATGAACCAGGTCTAGACACACTGCTTGAGCAAGAGATGAAAACAGGCCGCCTCTCTTTCACAACTGATTTTTCTGCAGTCAAAGATGCTGATGTTCACTTTGTCTGTGTTGGAACCCCACAAAGCAAAGATGGACTAGCGGCAGATTTAACTTATGTGAAGTCAGCAGTTGCTGCTATATCTCCGTATCTTAAAGATGGATCACTAGTTGTTGGTAAATCCACGGTTCCGGTTGGAACCGCGCAAGCGCTACGAGCCGAACTTGCAAAGACAGCGCCCCAATCAGATTTAGCATGGAACCCAGAATTTCTTCGTGAAGGTTTTGCGGTTGAAGATACTTTGACCCCAAACCGTTTAGTGGTTGGCGTTGCAAATGATCGAGCAGAAGAGATTCTAAAGGAAGTGTACGAACCTGTTATTGCGTTAGGTACACCATGGATTCGTGCAGACCTACCAACTTCTGAACTAGTAAAAGTTGCTGCTAATTCATTCCTTGCAACAAAGATTTCATTTATCAATGCAATGGCTGAAGTATGCGAAGCTGCCGGTGGAGATGTAACAGTCCTTGCAAAGGCAATCGGTTATGACCCTCGCATTGGTAGTCGCTTTTTGCAGGCTGGTATTGGCTTTGGTGGCGGTTGTCTTCCAAAGGATATTCGTGCCTTTATGGCGCGTGCCGAAGAGCTAGGTGCCAAGCAAGCACTTGAGTTCTTACGTGAGATTGATGCAATTAACTTACGCGCGCGTCAGCGAGTGATCGATGTTGTGCGTGGAGAACTTTCAGAAGATCTCACACAGTACAAAATTGCAGTTTTGGGTGCAACATTTAAACCTGACAGTGATGATGTACGTGATTCCCCTGCATTAGATATCGCAGTTCAATTACATGCAGCCGGTGCAAAGGTTGTCATCCATGATCCACAAGGTATTGAGCCTGCTCGCAAGCGTTTTCCAAACCTTGATTTTGCAGAGGTTGTCACAGATGCAATCAAGGATGCCGATTTAATCTTGCACTTAACTGAATGGAAGGAATACCGCCAAATCGATCCTGCCGCTATTTCTTCAATTGTTAAAAGCAAGATAATTATTGATGGGCGCAACATGTTGGATCGCACATTGTGGCGAAACGCTGGATGGAAGTTCCACGCACTAGGACGTACTGATTAATACCAAGGAAACAATTGATGCTGTCCTTGCGCTAAAGACATGGGCAGTAGTTGGTCTTGGCAATAATCCTGGGCGCGCTGCATTTGGAGTAGCAAAGCTCCTTCAAGATAAAGGTCACACAATCATTCCGGTATATCCAAGAGCTGAAGTTGTGCACGGTGAGATTGGCTATAAAACTTTGTCTAAAATTCCAGGCTCTGTTGATGTTGTAGATTGTTTTGTTAACTCAACACTTGTCGGCAAAGTTGTCGATGAAGCAATTGCGATTGGGGCTAAAGCTGTCTGGTTGCAACTAGATGTGATCGATACTGATGCAATCGCTCGCGCGCAGGCTGCCGGCTTACTAACGGTTATGGATCGATGCCCTGCTATCGAATATCGCGCTAGGGCTTAAAAACCAGTTTTATTATTGCGTCGAGAGTTTAAGTTCTCGCCTTTTTCCTTTGCAATTTTATTGATCTCCTTTAAACCAGCTGCAACTTTTGCCGAAATTTCAGCATCAGATACTCCCAAAATTCTTGCAGCCAGTAGTGCAGCGTTCTTAGCATTACCAACTCCAACTGTTGCCACAGGAACACCTGCGGGCATTTGAACTATCGAAAGTAAAGAATCCATACCATCAAGGTTTTTTAGGGCAACTGGTACACCAATAACTGGAAGAGTTGTTAATGATGCAACCATTCCTGGTAAATGTGCTGAGCCGCCTGCGCCGGCAATGATTACTTTGTAGCCCTTTGATTGTGCAGATTGTGCAAACTCAACCATCTCAAGTGGCATGCGATGAGCCGAAACAACATCGGCTGTATAAGAAATTCCAAGATCATCTAAAATTTTGGCGGCATCTTCCATCGTTGGCCAGTCTGAATCTGACCCCATGATGATTGCTACATCACTCATCAATTTCTCCGCTCATATAGTCCACCGCATGTTGAACTTCGTTGGTTAATTCTACGAGGTCTTTGCCCAGCAAAGTTACATGGCCAATCTTTCGACCTGGGCGTACATCTTTCTTATATTGATGAAAATTAAGCGCAGGAGTACGCGCCATCAAATGCAGATAAGGGCGATACATATCTGTCTTGCTGCCACCCAAAACATTGCCCATGACAGCAATGGGGGCTGTCATTGAAGGATCCCCTAGTGGCAAATCTAAAACCGCGCGCAAGTGTTGTTCAAACTGGCTTGTGCAAGAACCTTCAATCGTCCAGTGACCAGAGTTATGTGGACGCATGGCCAACTCATTAATAAATAAGTTATCCCCTTTTACAAACATCTCAACCGCCATCACTCCTACTACGGCGACTTCAGATGCAATGTCTAGCGCAAGTTTTTGTGCTTTTTCACTTAACGCCGTCGATAATTTCGGAGCAGGAGAAATTGTCATCACACAGATTCCATTTTTTTGCACTGTTTGTGTTGGGGCCCAAGTAGTTGCCTGCCCGTGAGGTGATCGCGCCACCATTACCGCAATCTCATAATCAAATTCTATTAACTCTTCAACCAGTAGCTTGGGCAACTTGTGTAAAAGTTCGCCTAGCTCTTGTTCTGAATTAATTTTCCAAACACCGCGACCGTCGTATCCACCAGAGATAGCTTTAGCGATAACAGGAAATTCTTTCACTTGACTTACTGCTGTCACTATTTGAAATTTTGGTGAGGGAAATGCTTCCAATTTCTGGCGCATAGCTGCTTTATCTTGTGAATATAGAAATGCTGCCGAAGAGGGACGAACAACTACTCCGTCAGCTTCTAGCGCTTTCACAATACTTAGTGGAATTAACTCGTGTTCAAAGGTAACAACATCACACTGAGCCGCAAACTCTCGGACAACCTGAAGATCGTTGTAATCCCCAACAACATGCTGAGCTATTTGAGCCGCAGAATCATTGGAATCAGCTGCAAGCAACAATAAATTTACGCCCAAAGCGGTTGCCGGTGCAATGCTCATTCGAGCAAGTTGTCCAGCGCCGATGACTCCGACAGTTGGAAAGGTTTTGCTCACCGGCCTATCGTAGATGAATTACATCGGCAGATTGAACATGAGTCCCATCATCCAAGATGAGCGCGCCAGTATCAGAAATGGATTCTGCTCGAGCCAGATGTGTAGCTCCGCCAGGATATTCAACGCGAACATCTTTGCCTAATGTGGCACATAGATGAAGGTACAGGGCTTGAACCTCGTCAATACCTTGATCCCATTGAACAAAATGCTCTTCAAACTCTTCTAGCACCTCGCATAGAATTTCATCTCTTGTTAAATCAACTCCACCTTCAACAAGCAATGAGGTTGCAGTTTCTACAGGTAGTTGATCTTCACTCATTCCAACATTAATGCCGATGCCAATCACTACGCCGTCACCAACTATTTCGGCGATTAGACCTGAAACTTTTTTATTATTAATCAAAATATCATTAGGCCACTTAACAGATGCGTGAAAAGCATGAAGAGCTTTTGCAACACTGCATCCGGCAATTAAAGGAAGCCATCCCCAGTCATCACGATTGCGTTTTGGTTCGATGTAAAAAGAAAATAGTAAAGCACTTCCCTTTGGTGCCTCGAAGGTGCGATCTAATCGCCCTCGACCTGCTGTTTGAAACTCTGCAGCGATTACATCACCTACTTGTGCATCACCATCACGTACGCGTTGCACTAAATCGCCTTGCGTTGAACTCGTGAGTTGAACCACGCTTACTCGCCAGTAAGGCGTAACTAATCTATTGATCTCTGCTGGATCAAGCGCTGCACTTAACAATTCTTTGCCCACGACTAGTACCGTACGCCCATGAGCCGTGATCTGCATACAACTGCCGGAAAAATAGAAGACCTTCG